>CAZTVH010000088.1:0-8767 GCA_964616965.1 uncultured Bacteroidaceae bacterium
CCCAGGCGGCACTTGCGGTTGCGGGCAAGCCGCTGCTCGCCTTTGCCGGCATTGCGCTGTTTATTCTGGCTGCCGCACTGCTGCCAGCTGTTGTCTGTATGCGTCGTGTCGTTAGTGCCGCCAATCAGGTGCGCATCAACAACGACTTGGTTCCCTCGGTCGAATACCTTCGCCAAACTCGCTATATGTGGCACTATCTGATGACACTTTTTGTTGTCTGTTTCTGTCTTGCCTTTCTGGCCTCTATAGCAGCCTTGATAATTTATTGGCCTACAATCCATACTGCACTAGGATTATAAGCCTTTATTGAATTGTATTATGTGAAATGAGAATTCTCATTTCACTACTTTTTTACCATCTGAAATTAAAAGAGGCATGAGGTACGAGGTTGATTTTCTTGTTATCGGCTCAGGCATAGCAGGGTTAAGCTATGCTCTCAAAGTGGCTCCTTATGGCAAGGTCTGCATCCTCTGCAAGGGTGAGGCCGCCGAAGGGTCCACTCGTTACGCTCAGGGTGGTATCGCCGCCGTCATGTACGACAGCGACAGTTTCGACAAGCACATTCAGGACACCCTCGTCGCCGGCGACGGCATATGCGACCGCAGCGTGGTAGAAATGACCATCCGCGAGGCTCCTGACCGTATCCGCGAACTGGTGCAATATGGTGTCAATTTCGACAAAAGCCGGGGAAGCGACCGCTTCGACCTCCACCGTGAGGGCGGGCACTCCGAGTTCCGCATCCTCCACCACAAGGACAACACGGGTGCTGAAATCGAGCGGGGTCTGCTCGAAGCCGTGCGTAGCCACCCCAACATCGAACTCAAAGAACATCAGTTCGCCATCGACATCATCACTCAGCACCACTTGGGGCAGCGTGTCACCAAGCACACCCCCGATATCGAGTGCTACGGTGTCTACGCCCTCGACTGCCGTACCAACCAGATAGACACCTACCTTGCCAAGGTGACCCTCCTTGCCACGGGCGGCATGGGCAATGTCTACACAACCACTACCACCCCCATCGTCTCCACTGGCGACGGCGTGGCTATGGTGCATCGTGCCCGTGGCGTGCTGGCCGACTTGGAATTCATGCAGTTCCACCCCACGTCACTCTACAACCCTGCCGAAAAGCCCGCCTTCCTCATCACCGAGGCACTGCGTGGTGCAGGAGCCATCCTCAAAGACTTCTCAGGCAACGAATTCATGCACAAATACGACAAACGGCTCTCCCTCGCCCCGCGCGACATCGTGGCGCGCGCCATCGACAACGAGATGAAGATAGCCGGTGTCGACCATCTCTATCTCGATGCCCGTGGCATTGGCAAAGACGAACTCATCAGCGGATTTCCAACCATCTATGCCAAATGCCTCGAACTCGGTATCAACATCACCAAGGACATGATACCCATCCGTCCGGCGGCCCACTACCAGTGCGGTGGCATCAAGGTGGACCGCGACGGCGAGTCCTCCATCCACCACCTCTATGCCGCTGGCGAATGCGCCTGCACTGGTCTGCACGGTGGCAACCGTTTGGCCAGCAACTCGCTGCTCGAAGCAGTAGTCTATGCCCACAACGCCGCCATGAGTGCCATCGAGCGTGTCAAGACCCGCCAATTCTGCCATCAGGTGCCCGACTGGGATGCCGAAGGCATGGTACTCAACGAAGAGATGGTGCTCATCACCCAGACCAAACGCGAGCTGCAGGAACTCATGTGGAACTATGTCGGCATCGTCCGTAGCGACCTCCGCCTCCAGCGTGCCTTCGACCGTCTCAACCTTATCTTCCGCGAAACCGAAGACCTTTATAACCGTTCCGTCCTCACCGAGGAACTCAGCGAGCTCCGCAACCTCATTGCCTGCGCCTACCTTATTATTAAAATGGCGCGTGCGCGTCGCGTAAATGTGGGTCTGCACTACAGCATCGACCTCGTCAAAAACGCTGCCAAGGCCTAACCGTCTCCTTCCCCCAACTTTCATCTGCCACGCCACAATGAACTACAATTTCGACGAAATAGTCCCCCGTAAGGGTACCAACTGTGTCAAACACGATGCCCTGCAGCAATTCTTCGGCTCCGACGACCTTCTGCCTATGTGGGTGGCAGACATGGATTTCCGTTCGCCTGACTTTGTTATCGATGCCTTGCGCCGCCGCTGCGACCACGAGGTGCTTGGCTACGCCACCGCCCCCGACAGCTATTGGCATGCGGTCATCGACTGGTTCAGTCGCCACTATCGCATCGCCGCCCGCAGAGACGAACTACACTTCATCCCCGGCATCGTGGCCGGCATAGCCTTCGTAATGCAGGCCATGACCAACCCTGGCGACGGAATCCTCGTCACCACCCCGGTCTACCCGCCCTTCCTCAACCTCCCTCAGAACAACCACAGGCAGCTCGTCTGCAGCTCGCTCAAGGTGGTCGATGGCCGTTTCGCCGTCGACTTCGACGACTTTGAGTGGCGGGCACGCCAATGTCGGTGGCTCATACTCAGCAATCCGCACAACCCCGGCGGCACCGTGTGGGACCCCGAAACCCTCCTCCGCATTGCCGACATATGCTATCGCAACAATGTCAATGTCATATCAGATGAGATACATGCCGACCTAGTCCTCCCAGGACATTGCCATACCAGTTTCAGCACCGTAAGCGACAACGCCCGCAACATATCAATCACCTTCATCGCCCCCAGCAAGACATTCAATATTGCCGGCCTCAGCAGCTCGGTCTGCTACTGCCCCAACGAGCAGCTGCGCCAACGCTTCTTTGGCTATCTTGACGGCTACGAGGTGGCCAACGGCAACATATTCGCCTACGTCGGTGCCGAAGCGGCCTATAGCCAAGGCGAGGAATGGCTTGGCCAGATGCTGCAATACCTCCAAGGCAACGTCGACTGCCTCCGCACATTCCTCACCGAAAACCTACCCCAAGTCAAGGTCGTCCTCCCCGAGGCGTCCTATTTGGCTTGGCTCGATTTCACCGACACGGGTCTTGGGCACGAAGCAATACGCGACCGCCTTATCCACCATGCCCATGTGGCCCTCAACGATGGCACCACGTTTGGCGGCAACGACTACCGTTGCTGCTTCCGCATCAACCTCGGATGCCCGCGTGCCACCCTTCTCGAAGCCCTTAGTCGCATCGCCGACAGCCTCTCCGATAATGTTCGTTGAGGCTCTCAGGCCCTATCACTCATTCCTTGTGCCAGGTATGGGGAGCCCGTCAGCCAGCCGTAAGGCATGGCGTTAAGTTCCGTCATACTGGCCGCCAAGGCAGTCATTCCCCTCTTTTTCTGTAACTGCTTCAATCCTTTACCGGTTGCTACCGTTTCTTGCGGCTCCCTCCCACATGCTGCCGGTTTCCGCCGCCTGCAGAGTCGTTATCCGCTCCCGGAAGCGGATAGGCATCGGGGATGGTGCAGATAACGAGCGGATAATGTAGAAAGTTGGTCTGAGCTAGAATAGGGCCAAGAAAGGTGTTCGGTCAAGCATTGGTGGCGTGTGCAACAGGGGGCGAAAAAGGCGGGGCGGTGTTTTTGGCGGCATGATTCGGATGAGTTAAAAATATTGGGTCTGATAATTAGTGTGTTATGTTAATTTTTGGGTTTTTAAGTGTTAAAAACTTGTGTGGATAAAAAAAATTGACTAATTTTGTTCCCTCAAAAGGTAATGTGCCTTGTGGGGAAGAAATGTGTGCATAAAATTGAGAAACAGATAAATATACATATTAACAAACATAAAATTCACTACTATGTCATTACTTATTTTGTTACAAGCTGCCGCACAGATGGCCTGGGGCTATTTCGGTGCAGCCGTCGGAGCAGGCCTCGCCACCATCGGAGCGGGTCTCGGTATTGGTAAGATTGGTCAGGGTGCCATGGAAGGCATGGCCCGCCAGCCTGAGGCTGGTGGCGACATCCGTTCGACCATGATTATCGCCGCCGCACTGGTTGAAGGTGTCGCCTTCTTCGCAGTGGTTGTCTGCTTGCTGGTTGTCCTCAAGTAGCATCCCGACGAAAAGAATGGGATGTTGGCGCGATTGGCGCCAACATCCTGTTTACAGCTAACCGTTACTGAAACAACAAACTACTGATTATAAATGAACAATCCGTTAATTAATCCCGGTCTGGGTACATTCGTTTGGATGCTGGTTTCGTTTGGCATCTTGGCATTCATACTTGGCAAATGGGGTTGGCCCATGTTGCTGAAATCGTTGAAGGCGCGCGAGAAGGCTATTGAAGACTCGCTGAACGCTGCCGAGAAGGCTCGCGAAGAGATGAAGCAGCTACAGGCGCACAACGAGGACCTTTTGAAGGAGGCCAAGGCAGAGCGCGACCAGATGTTGCGCAATGCACGTCTCACGAGCGAGAAGATTGTGGAGGACGCGCGGCAGAAGGCTACCGAAGAGGCCGACCGCATTGTGGAAAATGCCCGTGAGAATATCAACTATGAGAAGCTGAAGGCCATGCACGAGCTGAAAAACCAGATAGCGTCGCTCTCAATCGACATCGCGGAGAAGCTGATGAAGGCGGAACTGAGCGACCGACAGAAGGCCGACATGCTGATAGAGCGTGAACTGGAGAATGCACACCTGAATTGAGCATGGGTGGGCAAATGGCCAGTGCTATTCAATTATTAATTGAGAATTGAGAGATGCAAGATTATAGAATCAATATCAATTACGCCAAGGCGCTATTTCTGTTGGCTGACGAGATGGGTGAGGTGGAACGCGTGTCGGAGGACATGCGGCTGGTGAATGCCGTGTGTGTCGAGAACCGCGAACTGAACGCCGTGTTTCGCAATCCGGAGATTAAGGCACCCAAGAAATTGGCGATAGTGGACGAGCTTTTTGGCTCGAGCGTATGTAAGACCACGATGGCGTTTGTCCATTTTGTGGTGAAGAAGAAACGCTCGGTGAACCTGAAGGGTATCAGTGCCTCATATCTCGACCTCTATCGCGAGAGCCGTGGCATTGTGTTGTCGCAGATTACCACGGCGCAGCCGGTGGACGAGGATACTCGCGCGTTGGCGACCAAGGTGATAGCCAACTATACCCACAAGGAGGTGGAGCTGGTGGCTAAGACCGACCCGAAGATTATCGGCGGGGTGGCGATGGAGTTCGACAACATGATGTACGATGCCCGCATCAGCACCTATTTGACAAAGCTGCGCCATGCGTTTGACGAGAACGTGTATGAGAGCAAACTGTAAACGGAAATAATTAATAATATATAGATTATGTCAGAAATTAAACCTGCCGAGGTATCGGCAATTCTGAAGAGACAATTGGCCGACGTGGACCTCGACGTGGCTCTGGAGGAGGTGGGTACGGTGTTGACCGTTGGCGACGGCATCGCCCGCGTGTACGGCCTCAACAACGCCCAGTCGGGCGAGCTGGTGGAGTTTGCCACCGGCGAGCAGGGCATCGTCCAGAACTTGGAGGAGGATAATGTGGGCGTGGTGATGTTGGCTGAGGCCAGCACGATTAACGAGGGCGACACGGTGAAGCGGACCAAGCGCATCGCCTCTATCAAGGTGGGCGAAGGACTGGTGGGCCGTGTTATCAACACCATCGGGCATCCCATCGACGGCAAGGGCCCCATTGAGGGCGAGCTGTTTGAGATGCCTATCGAGCGAAAGGCTCCCGGAGTTATCTTCCGCCAGCCGGTGGAGCAACCCCTGCAGACGGGTATCAAGGCTATCGACTCGATGATTCCTATCGGTCGTGGACAGCGTGAGCTGATTATCGGCGACCGCCAGACGGGCAAGACGGCCATCGCTATCGACACGATTATCAACCAAAAGAATTTTTATGATGCTGGCGACCCGGTGTACTGCATCTATGTGGCATGCGGACAAAAGGGTTCGACCGTGGCCAACTTGGTGAAGAATTTGGAGGAGAAGGGCGCTATGGCTTATACTATCGTGGTGGCCGCCACGGCTTCAGACCCTGCCGCCATGCAGTTTTATGCTCCCTTTGCAGGTGCCGCCATCGGCGAGTATTTCCGCGACACGGGACGCAACGCGCTGGTGATTTACGACGACTTGAGCAAGCAGGCTGTCGCCTACCGCGAGGTGTCGCTGCTTCTGCGTCGCCCACCGGGACGTGAGGCCTATCCTGGCGACGTGTTCTATCTGCACAGCCGCCTGTTGGAGCGTGCGGCCCGTATTATCCAGAGCGACGAGATTGCCCGCCAGATGAACGACCTGCCCGCCTGCTTGAAGGACAAGGTGAAGGGCGGTGGCTCGCTGACGGCACTGCCTATCATCGAGACACAGGCTGGCGACGTGTCGGCATACATTCCCACTAATGTGATTTCGATTACCGACGGTCAGATTTTCTTGGAGACCAACCTGTTCAATGCGGGTATCCGCCCGGCTATCAATGTGGGTATCTCGGTGTCGCGCGTGGGTGGTAAGGCTCAGATTAAGTCGATGAAGAAGATAGCGGGTACGCTGAAACTCGACCAAGCACAGTATCGTGAGTTGGAGGCCTTCTCGAAGTTCGGCTCAGACCTCGACGCAGCTACGAAGGCGGTGCTTGACAAGGGTGCACGCAACGTGGAAATTCTGAAGCAGCCTCAGTATTCGCCAATGGCGGTGGAAGACCAGGTGGCCATCATCTTTTGTGGCACGAAGGGCTTGCTGCAGAAGGTGCCTACCGACCAGGTGCACAATTTTGAGACGGAGTTTCTCTTCTTTCTGCATCAGAACCATGCCTCCATATTGGAAAACCTTGGCAAGGGCAAGCTGATTGACGAGGATTTGGAAACACTGAAACGTGTGGCCCTCGATATGGCCGGCAAATACGAAAAGTAGTGAATGATGAATGGTGAATAGTGAATTGAAGGTGCCGCAGGCGTTTGTCAATTCACTATTCACAGTTCACAATATAAAATAGGACTATGGCAAATCTAAAAGAAGTACGCACCCGCATTGCGTCGGTCAGTTCGACGCAGCAGATAACCTCTGCCATGAAGATGGTGTCGGCGGCGAAGTTTCGCCGGGCGCAGAATGCCATTATCGGTATGCGTCCGTATGCCAACCAGTTGGGCAGTATTGTGTCGGACATTGACACGGGCGACGGCGTACAGACACCATACCATGAGGTTCGCAAACTGGAGCATGTGCTGTTGGTGGTTGTTACCTCGAACAAGGGGCTGTGCGGTGCCTTTAACAGCAATGTTATCAAGCAGGCACAGGCGCGCATCGAATACTACAAGGCCAACGCCACCGCCGACCAGCCAGCGAAGCTGAGCATGATAACGATAGGCAAACGGTGCAGCGAGTATTTCGGTAAACGTTTTGATGGCGTAGTGGGGAGTTACGACAGTCTGTTGGACAATGCTTCTTTCGATGCCGTTGCGACATTGGCCGACGACATCTTGCAGCAATACTGCGACAAGAAGTACGACCGAGTGGAGTTGGTGTACAACCAGTTTAAGAACTCGCTGGTGCAGATATTGATGACCGAGCAGTTTCTGCCGGTGGTGACGAACACTACCGGGGGGAGTGGCGATACGGCTGTGAAACAGACGGCCAACGACTATATCTATGAGCCTTCGAAAGAGGTGATACTGGCCGAGTTGATACCGTTGACGCTGCGGTCGCAGTTCTACCGTGTGGTGCTCGACTCGCTTGCTTCGGAGCATGGGGCCCGAATGAATGCCATGCAGAAGGCCACGGATAATGCGACTGAGCTGCTTAAAGATCTTAGGTTGAGCTATAATAAGGCCCGACAGGCTGCTATCACTAATGAGATTATTGAGATTGTCAGTGGCTCAGAAGCTCTGAAAGGATAATAAAATATTAGTGGATAGTGAATAGTGTAGTTAGTGACCAATGACTAGTGACCAGTGACGCGAGCACGTTTGTTCAATAGGTCACAGGTCAGTGGTCACTTATTTTTGATTAGTATAATTAAAAGTATAGTACGATGAATGTCAAGAGAAAAATTATTTTGTTCTGGCTCCTAGCTTTGGGGCTGGGTAGTGCGGTGGCGGCACCTGTCAACCAGCAGGCAGCAACACGCGTTGCGGAGAATTTCTGGAGGAGCGTCACGTCGCAGACGGCAGATGTGGAACGCGTCCAAGCAGTGTCGTTTGAATATCTGTATATCTTTCATGTTAATGAAACTGAGGGTTTTGTCGTGGTATCGGCAGACGATTGTGCCTATCCTGTATTGGCCTATAGCACCGACAATGTGGCAGGAGAAATGGGTCCCGAAACACGTTTTTGGCTAGGCCAGTATGAGCGTGAGATTGAGGCTTTGGCATCAGGGACGGTGCGCAACGACGATGCCAAGCTTGCCGACTATATTGCCCGCGAATGGAACAGCCTGTTGGCGGGCAGTTGGGAGCAGCCCAAAAGCGGCAACATGGTGCCTGCCATGCTGACCACCCGTTGGAACCAAAGCCCTTTATACAATTATTATTGCCCGACAAATTGCCCAGCGGGTTGTGTTGCCACGGCAATGGCTCAGGTGATGAAGTTTTGGAACCACCCCGTCAAAGGCTCGATGTCTCATAGCTACAACACTTCCTACGGCACTTTGAGTGCCAACTTCGACACCACCTATTACGATTGGAACAATATGCCCAACAGCCTTTCCTCTTCTAGCACCATGCAACAGGTCCATGCCGTGGCAGAGCTGTGCTACCATGTCGGCGTGGCGGTGGAGAACCAGTAGTTTTTGAAATCCTTGTTCGTCATTGATGTCAGCAGGCTGAATGGATTGTAAACCCCCGGCCCTTTGCGCGCAAAATGATATCC
>CAZTVH010000089.1:0-8743 GCA_964616965.1 uncultured Bacteroidaceae bacterium
GATGCGGCAACTCGGCATACCCACCGTGGTAGACCGCGTCATCCAACAAGCCGTACCGAAATGGCAGGCATGGCAATGGGCAAACAGCCGCAAAGGCTACTGCCGTGTTGCACATAGCTTTATGCAACGTGTTGCCACTGACGAAAAGCTGAGGCGTGCGGGCTATCCATGCCTTATGGATTACTATGTGAAGATGCATCCGTGTTAAGAACCGCCGTATGCGGAACCGCATGTACGGTGGTGTGAGAGGACGGAAAATGAAATAGGAGGAAAACTATTTCATTTTCCGCCTACTCGATTATCGGATGATTGTCACGGTGCCCATGAGGTATTGGTTGCCGATGGGCGTGTAGATGTCGCGATAGCGACACCGATAGGTGTAGGTGCCTGACGGGCATGGCACTCCATGATGGGTGCCGTCCCAGGGGGTGTCGGCTGAAAGGGTGTGGAACAGCAGCGTGCCGCGGCGGTCGTATATCCACATCTCGAAATCGATGACTCCCATAATCGTTGGCGCGAAAACGTTGTTTGTTTCTCTCCCCGGAGTAAAGACGTTTGGGAAATGGAGTGCAATCTTTTTGAAGGGGAGAAGCTTGATTACAGAGTCTACACAGGAGGGGGTGAAGGCCAGCATCTTCACCACTATGGTGTCGGGCCACCACGGCTCGGCGGTGAAAGTGACGCTTTCGTTATACAGGTCTTGATGAACCCCATTGATGTACCAGTGTCGTCCGCCCCATCCGTCCCAATGGTACTCGCGAGTGCCGGTGCTGAAATCCTCGACGGTGAATTCCAAGTGGTCGAGGGTCAGCTCGTCGGGGGTCAGGCTCATGTTGCCTATAACGGGTGCGATGGGGTATATCAGCTTGCTACTCGTATCGGGGCATTGTGGCGTGGAGCGGTAGTCGACAAAAAAGTGGTAGGTGGTGGGTTGTTGGGGATTGACGTGCACCCAAGAGTTGTGCTGCTGGCTCCGTAGCATGGTGTCGTCAGGGGTTGAGGTCCAATGAAAGTAGCTGCCCATGCTATAACTGTAGAGGTCGTAACCCACATTGCCTTCACATCTGCGGTAGGGGTAGATGGTCGCATTCGGCAACATCAGCACCACAAGGCGCAGTATGATGATGCTGTCGCAGTCGCTCCCGGCGCGTTGTATCGTGTCGAAGAAGAGGCCTGTGTAGGTCAGCTCCCTACCGTTGAAGTCGTAGGTGTCGCCCTCGCATATGGAGTCGTAGCGATACACCAACGTGTCGCGGCAGGGCTGTTGCCCTAATCCCGACATGGCAAATGCCAGCATGAAAGCAGCCAGACATGGCAGACGGCGATATAGTGGTGTATGGGTGCTAGTGCTCAATTGTCAGTTGTTCATTGTTCCAGACAAGCCTGGATTACCATTTCGTATAGTTCTTTGGTGTCGATGCCCATGGCGCGAGCCTGTTTGGGGACTATGCTTTCGGCGCTCTGCCCCGGTATGGTGTTCACCTCAAGGAAGAAGAGTTCTTGCTTTGCGGTGTCGTAGATGTAGTCGAAACGCACTATGCCCCGGCAGTCGAGCAGGTCGTAGAGTTGCGACGAGACCTCTTGGATGAGGTCGCTTATTGACTTATCCACTTCAGCAGGGGTCACCTCATTGCTGAAGCCGTCGTATTTGGCGGCATAGTCGAAAAACTCGTGTCCACCTGTGGGTATGATTTCGGTGATGGGGAAAACATACTTTTTCTCTTTTGTGCGCAACACTCCGCAGTCGAATTCGCGGCCTTGGATAAACTCCTCCACCAGCACGCCCTTGTCTTCGGTCAGTGCCTCTTGTATGGCAGGCAACAGGTCTTCTGCCCGTTTGACTTTGGTGGTGGCCACACTGCTGCCTCCGGCGGCAGGCTTGACAAAGAGTGGCAGCGACAATTCTTGTAGTAGGGCCTGAGGGTCGATAGGTTGGTCGCCGTAGAGCAGTTTCGACTTTGCCACGCTCACCACGCCAAAGCTACGCACTACGGGGTTGCAGTAGCCTTTGTTGAACGTCAGTGCCGAGGTGTAGAAGCCGCAGGTGGTGTAGGGTATGCCCAGCATGTCGAAATAGCCTTGCAGCACGCCGTTCTCGCCAGGATTGCCGTGAACGATGATGAAGGCGAGGTCGAAACGGCTTACCCCCTCTACGGTGAAGTTGTCGCGATTGACTGTGCGGTGTGAGCCGTCGTCGGCCAGCCAGTACCAGCCTGCGCGGTCGACAACGATTTTGTAGACATTGTATTTCTGGTGGTCGAGGTTTTCGTATACCTGGCAACCGCTCATAATTGAAATGTCGTGTTCTCCCGAAAAACCGCCCATTATCAGGGCTATGTTCTTTTTTTGCATAATGGATGTTGGTTTGTTGTATTGTTCAATTCTCAATAATGTTTCGGTGTTGTGTTTGGCGGAAGGCCTTTTCGTTCTGGCGTACGCGTTCGCGTGTGTCGGCAGACATGTAGGCTTCCTGAAAGCGTTCCCACACAATGTCCACGGCCACGTCGCTGGGGTGGCACATGTCGCGGGCATAGAATCTGTAGTCACGCAGTTCGTCCATCAGTAGTTCGTAGCTGTCGAAATAGCCTGCTTGGGGGCTGCTGTTCGCCAGTTGGTCTACAGCCAATAGCAGTGTGGCCTTGCTCAGTTGGTTGCCGTGTGCGCCGTCTGCCATGTGGCGGATGGGACTCACGGTGAAGATTGTCTTGCACTCTAGCCGTTTCATCAGTGGGAGCCACACGTCTACAATCACATTCACCGGCAGCCGTTGCCTCTCAAACTGCCGTTGAGGTATCTTATGGCAGTTTGCCACCACGCTGCCTTGGTGGTAGTATGCCCATGCAGTGCCAAATGTCACCAGCATTGTAGGCTTTCTTTTCAAGAAGGCATGTGTCTGATTGATTGCCTCGTTGCACCGTGCCAGACACACCTCTTTGTCGCCGTGTGAGAAACGGCTGTGGTGCAGCCACGAGTGCCACAACCCTTCGTGCTGCACCAACTCGTCGGCCTCCATAGGCCTGTTGTCGAGTGCCCGTTGCAGACAGGTGGCTATCGACAGCGGGTTGTAGAGCGTGCCAAATGGGTTGCACAGGGTGTCAAATCCGGCAGCCTGCAGCCGTCCGCCCACCTCGTCGGTGAAACACGAGCCCACCAGCAGAAGAGGTGAGCCGTGGTCGATGGCAAATGGTGCGGGTGATATGTCGACTGTTGTTGCCAGTTTCATTTTTTGTTGGGTTAATATGATGAAGAGGTGCTTCTCAGTATGGGTTTTACGTCAATCACTCCGGGCAGTTGCGACAGGAGGGGCATAAAGGTGCGCGGGTTCACTTTCAAGATGTTGCTTTTCATTGTCAGGGTCAAATCGTTCAGAGAGTCTACCACGAGTGCCTCCATCGGCACCTTCCCCTTGTGTTTCTTGGCCAGTTTCGATAGTTCCACACAAAAGTCGTGGCTGATTGCTGTCAGGGGGATGGTGAAAACTACTTTGCTTGTGTCCGTTTCCAACACATCGATTAGCATCGACATCTGTGTTATTTTCAGTGTCGGTCTGTACTTGGTCACTGTGCCGTCGGGATTGACTCGGGAGTTCTGTTTCACGTTTCCTTTTATGAATAAGAACAGGTCTTTCTTGAAATAGCTCTTGTACTTCAGGAATTCGTCGCGATACAGAGCCAACGTGTACGAACCAGAAAAGTCCTCAATGGTCAGTCTGCCAAATGGGTCGCCGTTGTTGCGCATCACACCCTCCATCGCATCCGTCACGATGCCCCCCAGCTGTACCTGCTTGTTGACCAATTGTGTCATATCCTCCATTTGGGAACATTTGGTGCGGGCGCAATACTCCATCTCGTACTTGAAGTTGTCCAGCGGATGCCCGCTCATGTATAGGCCTATCACTCCCAGCTCCTCGCGGCACTGCTCTATCACCGACCACGGCTTGCATTGCGGTATGGGAGGCAGGGTTTCCTGCTTAGTCTCTTCGCACATGTCGAAGAGCGACATTTGCGAGCTCTCGGCGTTCTCGCGGTTGCGTATCGCCCAGCGCATTAGTTTCTCTAAGAAGGTGGGTGTCCCCTCGTTATCGTTCTCCTTGTAGAAATATTGTGCGCGGTGCATCTCGCCCACTCCGTCGAAGGCCCCCGCTTTCACCAACACCTCCAGATTCTTCCTGTTTACCGAACGGACATCCACCCGTTCCAAGAAGTCGAATATGTCTTTGTACGGGCCTCCCTTCTCACGCTCCGAAATGATGGCATCCGATGCCGCCTCGCCCATACCGCTGATGGCCAGCAGTCCAAAGCGGATCTGGCCGTTTTTGTTCACAGAGAAGTTCATCTCCGACTCGTTCACCGACGGGGCCAATATTTCCAGCCCATGCTTGCGGCAGTCTTCCATCAATTCGGTGGTGCGCTTGATGTCGCTCTGTCCGCTGGTCATCACCGCAGCCATATATTCGGCCGGGTAGTGCGCCTTGAGGTAGGCCGTTTGGTAGGCCACCCACGAGTAGCAGGTGGCGTGCGACTTGTTGAAGGCATAGGAGGCGAACTTCTTCCAGTCCTCCCATATCTTGTGCAGTTTCTCGTGCGGATGGCCGTTTTTCTCACCCCCCTCGTAGAACTTCACCTCCAACTCGTTCATCTTGTCGATCTGCTTTTTGCCCATCGCCTTGCGCAGTGTGTCGCTCTGCCCTCGTGTGAAGCCTGCCAACTGTCGGCTCAGTAACATCACCTGCTCTTGATACACCGTGATGCCGTAGGTGTCTTTCAGATACTTCTCCATGCAGGGAATGTCATATTCGATGGGCTTGCGGCCCTGCTTGCGGTCGATAAAGTCGGGGATGTAGTCCATGGGGCCCGGACGGTAGAGGGCGTTCATGGCTATCAGGTCCTCAAAAGCGTGCGGCTCCAGCTCGCGCAGGTATTTCTGCATACCGGCCGACTCAAATTGGAATGTTCCCACGGTGTTTCCTTCGCAGAAGAGCTGGTAGGTCTTTTCGTCGTCCATTGGCAGGTGGTCGATGTCCACCTTCACGCCGTGGTTCTTCTCTATCATATTGATGGCATTCTTGATGATGGTCAGGTTTTTTAGCCCTAAGAAGTCCATCTTGATTAGTCCTACCGATTCCACAACGTGGCCGTCGTACTGGGTTACTAGCACGTCTTGGCCCGACTCCTTGTCATAGATTGTGCACACTGGGGCAAAATTGGTCAGGTCGTCGGCACCGATGATGACACCACAGGCGTGGATGCCTGTCTGGCGGTTGGTGTCCTCCAGCTCTGCGGCGTAGGTGAGCATGTTGCGGAGCTCTTCTTGGCTCTCGTCTTCCATGATGTGCTTCAGTTCGGGCACATACTTGTAGCAGTTTTTCAGGTTCACCTTGGGCGATTTGCCGTTCTCGTCCTTCACGTTGTCGGGGAAGCTTCGGTCCGGAATCATCTCCTTCAGCTTGTTGACCTCCGCCAGCGGTATCTTCTCCACGCGTCCCACGTCGGCGATTGCGCTCTTGGTGGCCATAGTGCCGTAGGTGATGATGTGGGCCACCTTCTCCTTGCCGTACTTCTCTGTAATCCAGTCGAGCACTCGTCCGCGGCCCGCGTCGTCGAAGTCCACATCGATATCGGGGAGCGATATGCGGTCGGGGTTGAGGAAACGCTCAAACAGCAGGTCGTATTTCAGCGGGTCCACGTCGGTAATCCATAGGCAGTAGGCCACCACGCTGCCTGCCGCCGACCCACGTCCCGGCCCAACGCTCACGCCTAGCTCCTCACGCGCCCCACGAATATAGTCGGCCACTATCAGGAAGTAGCCAGGAAAGCCCATTGTCTTGATGGTGTGCAGTTCGAACACGATGCGTTCGCGCTGCTCCTCGGTGAGGGTAGCCTTAATGGTTTCCACATCCGTGCCTTCTGGCAATTCAGGCAGGTACCTCTTTCTGGCTCCCTCCCATACCATCTGTTCCAAATAGTCGGCCTCAAATTTGATGCGGTACAGCTTGTCGTAGTCGCCCAGTTTCTTAATCTTCTTCTCTGCCGCTTCGCGGTCCATCACCACCTCGTGCTTCTCGTTCTGTGTAAACTCATCAAACAGTTCCTCTTTCGAGATGCGTTGGCGGTACTCCTCCTCGCTGCCGAACGAGGCGGGGATGTTGAACATGGGCATGATGGGGTCGCTGTCGATGCTGTACACCTCCACCTTCTCCGCCACCTCCATCGTGTTCTCAATGGCTTCGGGCAGGTCGTCGAAGATGTCGGCCATCTGCTGCGGGGTCTTCAGCCACTCTTGCTTGGTGTAGTGCAGGCGGTCGGGGTCGAAATAGTCCTTCTGTGTGGCCAGACAGATGAGGTGGTCGTGGGCCTCGCCGTGCGCCTCTTCCACAAAGTGCACGTCGTTGGTGGCAATCAGCTTGATGCCGTGCTTCCTCGCCAGCTCCACTATCACGGGGTTCACCCGCTCCTGCTGTATGTATGTGTCGCGGTTGGCGTTGGGCTTGTCGGTCTTGTGGCGTTGTAGCTCTAGATAGTAGTCGTCGCCAAACACCCGCTTGAACCATAGTACCGCCCGATCGGCCTCTTCCATCTTACCGGCCATAATCAGCTGCGGTATCTCGCCGCCCAGACAGGCACTGCACACTATCAGCCCCTCGCTATACTGCTCCAGCACGTTGTGGTCTATCCTCGGTCGACTGTAGAAGCCGTCGGTATAGGCTATTGATGCCAGCTTGCACAGGTTGTGGTAGCCCTTGGCGTTCTTGGCCAGCAGCACCAGGTGGTAGCCGCTGCTGTCCACTATGCGCTCGCGTCCCGTTTCGGGATTGATTTCCTTCACATCCTTGTCCTTGTCGTACAGGGTGCGCCGGGCGCAATAGGCCTCGGTGCCGATGATGGGCTTGAAGAATTGGGTGTTCAGCGTCTGTATCCGGGCGTCGAGTTCGGCCAGTTTCGCCTCCTCTTCATCATCGGGCACGTCCGATTCCCCGCTTTCTATTTTCGACTTCAGGGCTTCGGCCTCCTTGATTTGCTCCTTCACCTTGCCATTCTCCTTTGCAACGGTGTCGACAAAATCCTTGATACCATACATGTTGCCGTGGTCGGTCAGTGCCATGGCGTACATGCCGTTCTTCTTTGCCTTTTTTATCAAGTCGGGTATCTTCGACATTCCGTCGAGCATCGAATAGTGCGAGTGTACATGCAAGTGTGTAAAGTTCATCATAATAAAATAGGAATAATGCCATTGTTCAATTTGCAAATATACACATTTATTCCGAAACAGTGTCAAAAAACTTATTCACACCCTCCCCCGATACCGCGTGCTATACAGTATGCGAGACTTGTAGCCCCCCCAAAATTTCGGCAAGATTATCGGCCAAGCCGTGTCCTATTCCAGACCACCCCCCTTCGTTTCCCGCTCTTTCTCTGCTCGTTTCTCGCTTTGTTTCCGCATCAGGGAGCGGAGAACGGCCCCACAATCGGTAGAAATCAGTAGAATGATGCTGGGACCCGTTTGAGTTTAAGGTTTAAAGTTTAGGGTTTAGAGTATTAATCTGGCTATCGCTCCATAGGCATTAAACCTTAAACAAAACATAGGCAGGCAGGTGTCGCGGCAGCGGGATTGGGTGCGGACGGCGACGACGTATAGGCGTATGCATCGCCCTGTCGCGAAGCAGAAGGTTCGTTCAATCGAAAAAAACATGTATATTTGCAGACCCAAAGCAAACCTTATTATATGAATAAAATCGTTGTCTTCTTGCTGGTTGCATTGCTTGCAACATGCCTTTCGTGCCGAAACGACAAGCCTACCACCACCCTTTCGTCGGCAGAGGTACATCCCGTCGTGCCCGACTACTCGGACACTACACAATGGTACATCGTCGACCGACAGGCACCAGTGGACCTTTTCTACATCGTCTCGACCGAGACGGGCGACTACCATGTGAAAAACAAGCTCTGCCCCTATGCCGACACCTACCGCGACAGCACGCGCCGCCTGCTGATGGGCGAGATGGCGGGAGTGGACCAGATTATGTCGGCCGGGCTGAACTATTACTCGCCCTACTATCGCCAGTGCACGTTGCAAACGTTTGTTTCCGAGGAGGATATGCAGCGTCGACTGCCGCTGGCCATGAGCGACGTGAAGAGGGCTTTTGCCTACTATTTGGCTCATCTGAACGGTGGTCGACCCTTTGTCTTGGCGGGCTTCAGCCAAGGGGGGATGGCTGTGGTGGAGCTGTTGAAACAGATGGACTCGGCAGCCTATAGCCGCATGGTGGCAGCCTATGTGATAGGCTGGCACGTCACCGACTCCGACATGGCGGCGTGCCCCTACATCCGGCCTGCAAAGGACAGTGCAGACATCGGGGTGACCGTTTGCTACAACTCGGTGCGCGACAACACGTCTGCCATACCACTGGTCAGCGAGGGCAACCGAGTGGCTATCAATCCTGTCAACTGGCGTACCGATGCCGTGCCCGCCACGCTGGCCAACCCCATGCTGGCAGCCGACAACGGACAGCCCAACACGCTCACCGTCAAGCTCGACACCAACACCTTGCTGCTGCACGTCAACGGATTCGACAGCATTGAATTCACCATACCGTACATCGGCCGCCCCGGCAACTACCACAGCCTCGAAATCAGCCTCTACCGCCACTGCCTCCGCCACAATATAGCCCTGCGAGCGGAACGGTATTTGTCTCAGAAAAGGGAATAGTTGTTTCGCCTGTCTTAGGGGGTATGCTTTCAGTCGG
>CAZTVH010000090.1:0-8673 GCA_964616965.1 uncultured Bacteroidaceae bacterium
CGTCGGCCCCGACCGCTGCCAAGTGAGTCCCTGCTGATTATTACTACCGCAACAATGTCACAGTGCCTGTTGTCGTCAGGCGGTCGTGGGTAGGGGTGGTATAATGGCAAGTGTACGCATACGCCTCCTGTCTCAGTGGCATGCCGTTGCAGGTGCCGTCCCACCACTCGTCCATGTCCGTGCTGTGAAACACCAAGGCTCCCCGACGGTCATAAATCCACAACTCGTAATCCGTGATGCCGAACCCGATGGGACCAAACCTATTGTTTGTGCCAAGCGAGGGGGTAAACACATTGGGGAACATCAGCAGGTGCCGTAAGACGGGAACGACGCGCTCCGCCGTGTCGGTGCAGACATCGTTATATGCCACCACCGCCACCCTCACGCTGTCCGCATCGTCCCGGGCAATGTAATACAGCACCGGTCCCTCCTCGTCCTGTTCCTCTCCGTCCACAAGCCAACGCCTGCCTGCCGCATGTCGACTGCGGTCAAGGGCCGTAATATCCATTTGGTCATACCCCAACCATTCGGGTGCCACCTCTAAGGCGGCGACAATCTTTTTCAACGGCACCAGTTCGATGGTGTCGACCACTGGGCATGCAAGCCCTTCCATATACTCACATTGCACATAGTAGGTGGTCGGCTGCCTCGGTGCTACACGCACTTCGCCATCCTCTGTCAGATAAGGCAGTGGGGCTACGGTCGACGAGGCTCTCCATCGATACAGCAGCCCGTCCTCTCCCACAAAAGCCACACTCCCTGGCTCCTCCATCGAAGGGTCAGCCATGCGATAGGTCCCTTTAAGATAGTAATATGGTGCCTCCTGACACGCTCGCGCAATCTCACAACTGTTAACCGGCAGCGAGTGAGTCGTCAATGTCAAGAGGTACGACGAGTCGCACCCCTCTACCGATGTGAAGTGCAATTCGTATACTCCTTCTGTATCAAACCATTTATCACAAAACTGGTAAGCCTCGCCTTGACACACTGAGTCTTCCTTTTCCTGATAGAAATACTGTTGAAGGGATAGCTGCAGCGAATGTCGCCAACAGTCGACATAAACCGTATAGAATCCTGGCCCATTAAAATTCACATTGTGGAAACTATACGTCCCACCCACACAGACCGTATCATACACTGTATCACTCAAACGATTGGCCACTATAGTATGCCTCACCGAGTCACGGCACTGCCCATTGGCAAGCATCGCCACCAACTCCACCTCGTATGTGCCAGTCTCAAAATCATGAGTCGGACTGATGGCTGTCGATTCCGTCCCATCACCAAAGCGCCATAGATATTGTTCACATGCCTCATTTATATGCTGGGTATGTGCTTCATCACGAGTGACGGTGCTATGGTTTTCAAATTTGAACGAATAGCCGCAACTGTCTTTCGCCACAACCGAGAACGCTGCCATAGGGAAACGCGTGCCCGCATGTGTGGTCAACGTAACCCCACAACTGCTGTCGCCATTGACAAACGAGGCTCGGCACCTATACACTCCCTCTCCCACCACCAGTAACGAATCCGCCCAACTGAGCGTACTATCCTCCCTATCGGCACGATACCACCGATACGAGAAACCCTTGGGTGCATAGAAGATATTGGTGTCAGTATTACCACAATAGGCAGACTGCAACTGCTTGAACCCACTCTCCAATGTGAAATAAGCATAGCCGAAGTGACCCCCCTGTGCACAATCATAATTGTCCAACATCACATAGACGGTTTTTCCGTGCAAGGGTGTCAGGTCCACGCCCACTGTCGTCCAATCGCGCCATACCACAAGACCTATTCCCGGATGCCACATCTCACCCGCTCTCCCGGCCACAAAATTGGCATAGTAGCAACTGTCTACCAGTACACCCGCCGAGTCCAGTACCCTCATAATGAATTTGGGCTGGGCTTCATTTCCGTGTCCTGGGTCCTCTTCCACTATGGCATAACGTAGCAAAAGCAAGTCATACAAATTAGTGTCCACTTTTAGGATATATGTTATCGACTCCTCCTCTGCACCACTAAGACGATTACCCAACCGTACCGACCGGCAACGACCATCAGGTATGGTACGCAACAAAAATCCCGTAAGCGGATCTCGTTCATTCACGTCAGTGTGGACGGTGTGGCGCGAGATAGGACTATCATAACCACGGTCGATAACGCCCACACCTACCGACGGATTCATATAGCTGCCTATGCGGCAAATAACATTGTCAGAGTACAGGTTCGAAAAATCAATTTGATTGGCTGCATCCGACACACACATTGTCTTAAAGCTACCATTCACACTATCACTGAAACACCTTTGACTGCAAATCGAATGTACCCAATACTCATAATCCGTCTGTGGAAGCAAGTCAGATAGCAACACACTAGTATCGGCAGTGGCCACCGTCGTCCACGGCTGATTGGCTTCAGCTTGGCGATAGCCAAACTCATACATAGGTGTCCTATACGAGAACCCCCATTTTACTATAGCCTGCTCTTCGGTGACACGTTGCACCCTCACACTACTGGGAATACCGCAACACGGTATCGAATCAGGCACAAATCGATAGTATCGGTTCACATCTGGCCAATCAACAAAGCCCGTCTGCCATTGTACCACCTCTTGAGTTGCCTGATTGTGCATGTTGACACTGACAATTGTGCCATACTCTCCCTTAAACCCTATCCAAAAAGGCACAAACTGATATGAATACCCTCTGCTGCCATACAGAAACAATATGCTGCCATCGCGTTCTGAAAGATGCACCTGAATAGGACGGAGCACCCCCTCCACCCTTATGCCATATTCAATCACACACACTCGTCTGCTTGCTGCACCCGCCACTTTCCACCTCACCGACTCAACAGCCGCCCCCATCCCATACGGCTCTATCAAAGGAGGTACCGTATTTAAAATATTTCCCTCAGGCAAGTGGTTAAAACCTATTGTACCCGTCCTGTCAACACACAATTGCCGATAATAAGAGCCACAAAAGTACAATTCAAACCCCAAGTTCATCATCCCCGTCGGATCTATATATTGCTGCGCATCATCCATGTCAACCCACAGCGTCGAATCCACACCAGTCTCAAACAAATAGCCACCCACCGACTGCCCTTGTACAGAGCCGACAGCAAACATTAGCATTATGCCAATTACACATAACGAACGCCTCGATAAACCCATGACTCCTTTAATTTCTCATTCTCAATCTCCAATAACGTAAAACTTCTCACAATAGTATACCAAAAGACAAATTAATTAATCGTAAAGCGACAATACTTATAGCCTCAAAACAATGAGCCTGCCGCCTATTACAAGTCACAAAATAAAGAAAAAAACATCTGTATTAAAAAAAAATCGTATCTTTGCTTTTTAACAATAGATAACAATAAAAACACAACATAATGGAAGACAACAAATTGTTCAGCGAGTTCCAACCTCAAAGGAGCCGACTATGAGAAAAAACTAGTCTGGAAAACCATCGAAGGTTTCAAAGTGAAGCCCTATTACCGCGCCGAAGATTTGGAAAACCTCGAATACCTCGACAGCAACCCTAGCCAAGCCCCCTTCACCCGTGGCAAACATGCTGACAATAATGTCTGGGACATCCGTCAGGACATCACCGCCGACAGCCTTGCCGAAGCCAACGCTCTCGCCATCGAGGCCTTGAACCGCGGTGCCAACAGCATCGGATTTTGCACCTGCAAGGTAAATACCCTCGAAGACATGCAGACGCTGCTCAAGGACATTCACCTCGAAGCCTGCAAAGTCAACTTCACCTGCGGCAAGAACATGCTCGAAATACTGAAACTATTCGTGGAAGTGGTGAAACAGGGCGGTTTCGATCCCCAAAAGGTCGAGGGCAGCTGCAACTACGACATCTACGGCCGTGCCCTCCTTCATGGCCAGTTCAAGGGCGGTGAAGAGCAGTGCTACCAAGAGGCAAAAGCCCTCGTCGAATATGCCAAGGCCAACCTACCCAAGTTCCATGTGCTTGCCGTCAATGGCCGCCACATCCACAACGCCGGTTCCAACATCGTCCAGGAACTGGGCTTCACCATTGCCGCCGCCAACGATTTGATGGCACACCTCACCGACCTCGGCCTTGATGTCAAGGACATCGCCCCACGTCTGGTCTTCAATTTCGCCACCGGCAGCAACTACTTCATGGAGATAGCCAAAATCCGCGCCGCACGCCTCCTCTGGAGCAAAATCGTCGAGCAGTACCACCCCTCTTGCGAATGCTGCAACAAGGTGTTCATCAACGCCACCAGCTCGCTTTGGAACAAGTCTGTCTACGACCCCTATGTCAACATGCTCCGCACCACCACCGAGACCATGAGCGCCGCCATCGCCGGTGCCGACAGCATCACCACCAACCCCTTCGACATAGCTTTCGAACCCAGCGACAGCTTCGGCTATCGCATCGGCCGCAACCAGCAGCTCCTCCTCAAGGAAGAGAGCTACATGGACAAGATTGTCGACCCCGCAGGCGGCAGCTATTACATCGAAAACCTCACCGACAGCATCGCCCAGTACGCATGGCAGCTCTTCCTCGCCGTCGAAGAGAAAGGCGGCATGGCCAAGGCCATCCGCGCCAACTTTGTGCAGGACGAGGTCGAAAAGATAGCCCAGCAGCGCGACATGGACATCGCCACCCGCCGCACCACCATCCTCGGCACCAACCAATACCCCAACCTGCTTGAGAAAATGGCTGACAAAATCAAGCTCCCCGCCGACGAGGGCAAGAAGTGCTGCTGCGACTGCACTCCCGAATTCAAGACCCTCCGCCAATACCGTGGTGCCGAAGCCTTCGAGCACCTGCGCCTCGCCACCGAGCGCAGCGGCATCCGCCCCAAGGTCTTCCTCCTCACCTACGGCAACCTCGCCATGCGCAAGGCCCGTAGCGGCTTTGCCACCAACTTCTTCGGCGTGGCAGGCTACGAGATTGTCGACAACCCCGGCTTCAAGACCGCCGAAGAAGGTGTCGAAGCAGCCCTAGAGGCCAAGGCCGACATCGTGGTGCTCTGCTCCAGCGACGACGAATATGCCGAACTCACCCAACCCGCCTGCCAAGGTCTCAAAGGCAAGGTCAAAAGCATCGTCCTCGCCGGATACCCTAAGGACATGGTCGAAACCTATCAGGGCTACGGCATCGACGAGTTCATCCACGTCAAGACCAACGTCCTCGACTGCCTCACCAAGTTCCAAAAACTCTTCGGCATCAAATAAGGGTGAAAGTCTTTTCCAAACTTGACAGATACATTCTCGCCAAGTACCTGAAGACATTCCTTCTGGCGATGGCCCTCATCATTGTCATCGTCATCACATTCGACGTATCAGAAAAACTCGACGACTTCCTTGGCGGCCATGCGCCGTTCAAGGAAGTCGTCTTCACTTATTATCTCAACTTCATCCCCGGCTTCGTCAACCTCTACAGCCCACTCTTCATCTTCATCAGCGTCATCTTCTTCACCTCCAAGATGGCGGGCAACACCGAGATAATAGCCATCCTCAGCAGCGGCATCAGCTACCGCCGCCTGCTCCGCCCCTACTTCTACGGCTCCGTCATCGTCGCCCTCATCGTCCTCGCCTTCGGCAACTTCCTCATCCCCGTCAACAACCGCTCACTCGCCGAATTCGAAAACCAATACATCTACCTCCACCACCCCAACTACTTTAGCAACATGCACTTCCAACAACGTCCCGGCGTGCAGATATATGCCCAGAGCTACGATGCCAAAACCATGCGCGTCAACAACTTCAACCGCGACGTATACGACGAGCAATACCACCTCACCGACCGCATCACCTGCCGCACCATCACCTTCGACACCACCTCCGGCAAATGGAACTGCGAGGGCTTTGTCCACCACACCATCGACGGTCGCAAAGAACACATCTCCCGCGACGAAGGCCCCACCCTTCGCACCCTCGGCGTCTCACCGGACGACTTCAACTCCTCCTCGGCCAACATCGCCACCATGAACTCCGTCGAACTCTACCACTACATCACCCGCGAAAAAATGCGCGGCTCCACCGCCGTCATCGCCGCCAAAATCGAGTACTACCAACGCCTTCTCAACCCCCTCGCCATCATCATCATGACCTTCATCGGTGTCGGTGTCTCCAGTCGCAAGAGCCGTGGCGGCATCGGCGTACACCTGGCCATCGGCATCACCCTCGCCTTCGGATTCATAGTCTTTATGAAAGTCTCCACCGTCTACGCCGTCTTCGGCACCCTCAACCCCTTCCTCGCCGTACTGCTCCCACAAATCATCTTCGGCATCATCGCCCTCTATGTAATCCGCACCGCACCCAAATAACACCCAACAATACTAGCAACACTAGCCCTCCTAGCCTTACTAGAACAAAAAAATCCCAAACATGACCATTCAAGAAATCGAACAAAACATCATCGACGAATTCGCCTCCTTCGACGAATGGCTCGACAAATACGCCTACATCATCGACCTCGGCAAAGAATGCCCCCCCATTGACGAGAAGGACAAGACCGAAAACAACCTCATCCGTGGCTGCCAGAGCCGCGTATGGCTCAGTTGCGAACACCGCGACGGCCTCCTCTGGTTCCGCGCCGACAGCGACGCCGTCATCACCAAAGGCATCATCAGCCTCCTCATCCGCGCCCTCAACGGACAGACACCGCAGGACATCCTCGCCGCCGACCTCCATTTCATCGACCAGATTGGCCTCAAAGAGCACCTCTCACCCACCCGCTCCAACGGCCTCACCTCTATGGTCAAGCAAATCAGGCTCTACGCCCTCGCCTACTCTCAGCTCGACAATAAACAATAACCCCATAACGCCCCCCACCCCATGACCCCAACCAAGGAAACCCTCCGCGACGCCATCGTCAACTGTTTGAAAAACATCTACGACCCCGAAATCCCCGTCAACATCTACGACCTCGGGCTCATCTACAATGTCGACATCGACGACGACTTCAACGTCCGCATCCTCATGACCATGACAGCCCCCGACTGTCCCGAAGCCGAATACATGTTCATGGAAGTACGACAAATGGTCGGCTACATACAGGGCATCAAGAGCGTCGACGTCGAACTCACCTTCGACCCCCCATGGGACTGGAACAACCTCAGCGACGAAGTGAAATGCGAACTCGGCCTGCTATAGCGCGGCCCCGTCCCCCCATCGCCCCATCCCCAACCTCCCACCCCCATGCGTCTCCAAGACCTCCTATCCCGCCGCCACCGCCGCTTCGTTCGCCGCCAGGCCCCTTCGCAAGGCACCTCGCTCTCCGCCTTGGCGTGGCACCGCTTCTGCCGCAACAGGCTCTCCGTGGCCAGCCTCGTGGTCATAGGCCTCTTCGCGCTTGTGGCAATACTCGGCTACCTCATCACCCCCGACCACACACCCCACTGCAACCAACAGTATCTCGAACTCGCCACCCTCAAACCCCTCACCCGCATACAGTTCACCTACGTCGACGACAGCCTGCCCCGCTCCCGCCCCAACCTCCTCCGCCGCATGCTCGTCGGCGAGCCCCTGCCCTACACCGCCATACCCACCTACCGCTCCACCCCGGTGGGCGACAGCCTCGACATCGAAGGCTACACCGGCTCTCAGCCCAACGACGGCCCCGTGCGCCGCGTGGCACAGTCGCAGGTAGTCAAAACCACCACGCGCACCGTCCTCCTCGGCACCGACGCCTACGGGCGTGACGTTCTCAGCATGCGTATGCGAGGCAGCCGCGTCAGCCTCTCCGTCGGCTTCATCGCGCTCCTCATCGCACTCCTCATCGGCATCACCCTCGGCGCCCTCGCCGCCTACCACGGCGGTTGGGTCGACAACCTCGTCACCTGGCTCATCAACGTCGTCTGGGCCATCCCCACCGTGCTCCTCGTCATAGCCATCACCTTTGCCCTCGGCAAAGGCTTTTGGCAGGTCTTTGTGGCCGTCGGCCTCACCATGTGGGTCGACATCGCGCGCGTGGTACGCGGACAAGTCTACAGCGTCAAGGAAAAAGAATATGTCGAGGCCGCCCGCGCCCTCGGCTACAGTTCCTTCCGCACCATCTTCCGCCACATCCTGCCCAACATCACCGGGGCCGTCATCGTCGTGGCGGCGTCCAACTTCGCCAGTGCCATCCACCTCGAAGCCGGCCTCAGCTTCCTCGGCATCGGTGTGCAGCCCCCCATGCCCTCATGGGGCACCATGGTCAAGGAAAACTACAGCTATATCCTGCTCGACAATGCCTATCTGGCACTCCTCCCCGGTGCCGCCATCATGCTTCTGGTACTGGCTTTCATGCTGCTAGGCAACGGCATACGCGACGCACTCGATGTCAAATAGCCCCTCCTCCGCCCCCCACAAACCCATCCGTCACGTCCCCCTCCTGCTCGCCTCCGCCTCCCCCCGATTCCCGCTCATTCTCCTCTCCGTCCACGCTCCATCTCCGCTCCCGAAAGCGGATAACGACACTGAAACCATTGGAAACACAGCAGTTAATGGCAGAAAGAACACGGCACGACAACGGAGCCGAAACCAACCCGGCGGACGACTACCTATATAGTAACTACTCAGCCACCCAGGGCAAACGCATCAAATTTCCAGTAAAGAGAAGAGGTAGTCGATGCTCCAGCCGGCCTTCAGGCGCTTGGTGACGAGGCTGCCCTTGCCCTTGTCGCGCTTAAGGA
>CAZTVH010000091.1:0-6833 GCA_964616965.1 uncultured Bacteroidaceae bacterium
GGCAAACACTATGAGGACCTCAACCTCATCATCGCCCACATGGGAGGCGGCGTGAGCGTCGGCATACACCAGCACGGACGTTGCGTAGAAGTGAACCGCGCCCTCTGCGGCCTCGGTGCCTTCTCGCCCACCCGTTGCGGCAGCATCAACGCCAGCAAGCTCATCGAGGTGGCTACCTCAGGCAAGTACACCGAAGCCCAGCTGAAGAAAATCGTCACCGCTGAAGGCGGCTTTGTGGCATACCTCGGCACCAACGATGCGTACGAGGTGGAGAAAAAGGCCCTGGCAGGCGATGCCAAGTGCCAACTGCTGGTTGACGCGTTCTGCTATCAGGTGTCGCTCGAAATCAGCCGTCTGGCTGCCGTGGTCAACGGCAAGGTGGATGCCATCCTCCTCACCGGCGGCATAGCCTACAGCAAGCCCTGGATGCAGATGATTACCGACCGTATCAGCTGGATTGCCCCCGTCAAGGTTTACAAGGGTGAAAACGAAATGCTCGCCCTCGCCATCTGTGGCAAGGAAATCCTCGACGGCTCAACCCCCAAGGAATACAAATAAGTAGAACCATCCGCCGCCACGCCGACGGCAACACATACTCAAAACTCCAATCTTTCAATCACCCATTGAAAGATTGGAGTTTAAAAGTGAAAAAACAAAAATAATACAATATGAAACGAATCATCCTCACTCTATCTATCCTGCTCCTCGGCACCGCTATAAGTGCCCAGCAAGTCACCATCAAACGAGGCAAGGTCACCATGTCCGAAGCCGACTACAACATGCTAAAACAGAAGGCCGACGCTTACGAGTCGGTTCAGAAAGCCCTGAACGAGACTCTCAATGCCTATCAGAAACAGCAGCAGATGAACGACATGTATCGTCCCATCGAACTCAAGACATTCAACGACTCCGCCTCCTACGCCATTGGCAAGGACATCTACCAAAGCTGGCTCCGCGACAACCTCGGCATCAACGGACAGGCCGCAGGGCAGTCGATGATTGACTGCTACAAGGGGCAGAACACCTGGAACGATGCTACCATGCGCCCACTGCTCCAACGTTTCCAACAAGAGTTTGAGAAACGCCAACAGGCCGAACACGAAAAAATGATGGCAAGCAAGGACGAGAACATCGCCGCAGGCAAGAAGTTTCTCGAAGAGAACGCCCTCAACAAATCGGTCTACCAGACCAAAAGCGGTCTGCAATACAAGATTGTGCAAAAGGGCAAGGGTGGCAAGAAACCCACCGCCACCAGTAAGGTAAGCGTCCACTACACCGGCAAACTGCTCGACGGCAAGGTGTTTGACAGCAGTGTCGACCGTGGCCAGCCTGCCGAGTTCTTCCTCAACCAAGTCATCCCCGGTTGGACCGAAGGCTTGCAGCTGATGGACATCGGTTCCAAATACATCCTCTACATTCCCTCCAACCTCGCCTATGGCGACCAAGTGATGGGCAACATCCCTCCCGGCTCCACCCTCATCTTCGAGGTCGAGCTTCTCGACATCCTTCCCGACAAAGCCCCTCAGGGGAGCGGCATACAGGTAATTCAGCGTTAGGCATGAATT
This sequence comes from uncultured Bacteroidaceae bacterium, assembly GCA_964616965.1. Lineage (GTDB taxonomy): Bacteria > Bacteroidota > Bacteroidia > Bacteroidales > P3 > Colimorpha. The sequence goes on from CAZTVH010000091.1 coordinate 1,566, forward strand.
CTTTTGGCAACCAATTCCGGCTGACCACCTTCGGCGAATCGCACGGCACGGCTGTGGGCGGTGTCATCGACGGGTGTCCGGCCGGAATTGTTGTTGACCACGCCTTCATCGCCGACGAGCTGCGCCGCCGCCGCGAAGGCGACGACAGCACAACCCCAAGCCTCACCTCGCGCCACGAGTCAGACCAAGTGGAATGGCTCAGCGGCCTGATGGACGGCATCACGCTCGGCACACCCCTATCCTTTATTATCAAGAACACCGACTGCCGTTCGGACGACTACGAGTCGCTGCGCGACCTTTGCCGTCCCGGCCACGCCGACTACACCTACACCGAAAAATACGGCATCCGCGACCACCGTGGCGGCGGACGAGCCTCAGGCCGCGAGACGGCAGCGCGTGTCGTGGCTGGCACAATAGCCAAGCAAATTCTACGCGAGAAGGGCATCACCTTCCGCTCCTCACACCACGACCATGAAGTATGTTGCACCATAGAGGGCGTGCCTGCCGGTGTCGGCAGCCCCATTTTCGACCGGCTCAACGCCCGTCTGGCCTACGCCATGCTCTCCATCCCCTCTGCTATGGCATTTGCCATAGGCGACACACCAGATGCCTTCCGCCTCTCGCAGCAGGAATACCCCGACCAATGGCGTGAACACGGCATCGGCAACACCCTCACCCTTACCAACCACTGCGGAGGCATACAAGGCGGCATCAGCAACGGCATGCCCATTGTCCTCCACGTCGGTTTCCATCTGCCGCCCACACAGCCCGACGGCATGGTGTGTCGCGGAGGCGACGGCAGCCTGCACCACGTCGCGCCACACGGTCGCCACGACAACAACCACATCCCACGCCTCCCCGTCATCGTAGAGGCGATGGCTGCAATCACCCTATTAGACCTATTAATTAGCTAGGAGCATTGATAAGATAAGATAAACTAACACATATGAATAAGACACATTTCCTATCCCTATTATCCATTCTCATTCTTACTCTGCTGCTTGCCTCGTGCGGCAACAAGGATGAAGTAGTAATCGAAGGCACCCTCGAAAACGGAGCCAACAAGGTCATTTACCTCGAAGAGATGTCGCCCGAATCGCGCATATTCCTCGACTCGGTCAGGCTCGACAGCAAAGGGCACTTCAAATATCGCTACGCCATGCCCTACAAGACTTTCGTCAACGTCCACGTCAGCGATGCCGACTACATCGTGCTACTGCCCGACATGGGCGAAAAGATTGTGATGCACGGCGACTACAATTCCCTCACCACCAGCTATGAGATAGAAGGATACGGCGAATCACAGCTTCTGTGGCAACTACAAGACTACTCCAACCAAGGTACCGAAGTGCTCAAAGACATTGTGGCGACCGACTCCAAAAACCGCCAGCTGCTAGCCAATGGCGACATGAGTCAAGAGGAATACGACCACGAACACTTCATCACCGACTCCATTTATGCCGCCACTTATGCCGAGCAACAGCAATATGTGGTCCACTTCATCGAGGACAACCTTGGCTCCCTCACCACCCTCATAGCCCTATACAAACCCTTCAACAACCACCCACTCATCAACCCCGCCGACAGCTTCGAGTTCTACGAGGCGGTGTTGGAAGGGCTGCAGGAGACCCTGCCCGACAATCCCCACACGCTGCATTTCAAAAACACCGTGGAGCGCACCCGCTACCAATATGCCCAATAACAAACTATACTTCCTCACCGATGCACACCTAGGTGCCGGCGACGACTCGCTCCAACGCGAGCGTGAGTTGTGCACGCTATTGGACCACATGAAGCAGGATGCCGCCATGATAGTCTTCCTCGGCGACATGTTTGACTTTTGGTTCTCCTACCGCTACGTTGTACCAAAGGGACACGTTCGCCTGCTGGGCAAGATGGCCGAACTGGCCGACGCGGGCATCAAGCTGCACTTCTTTATCGGCAACCACGACATGTGGCTCTTCGACTATCTGAAGGAGGAAATCGGTGCCATCATGCACGACGAACCCGACACCTTGGAGTTCGACGACCGACGCTTCCTCGTCGGCCACGGCGACGGACTGGGACACCTCGACCGCCGCTACGACTTCATCCGTCGCATCTTCCGTTGCCGTCTCAACCAACGCCTTTTCGCCCTCCTGCCCTCCCGCCTCACATTCGGCATTGCCCACCGCTGGAGCAACAGCAGCCGCAAAGGCCATATCAAAAAGAACCCCAGAATATTTGAATACCAAGGCGACGACCGCGAAGGCATAGTCATCTATTGCCGTCAACGGCTGGCCAAGGAACACTTCGACTACTGTGTCTTCGGACACCGCCACACCCCCCTCGTCAAGGACGACTGCCTGCCCGGCTGCACATACGTCAACGTCGGCGACTGGCTGCTGCATCGCAACTACGCCGTGTACGAAAACGGCAAACTCCTCCTGCACGACATCCCGTCCTATTCAAACTAAAGGGTAAGAACTAAAAACTAAAAAGTTCGAGCAACAAGTTTTAGTTTTTACTTTCACAATACCCGAAAACAAGACACATACTATGGGACATATAATAATGTTGACTCCACAATGTCGTATAACGACGAAAAGCATAACACAAATTATTATCAAATGACACGAATACCATACCCACCGACTCTATCAGTTATCTACATAAAATACGACTGTACACATTTTTCAGCCGAAGGAGGAAAACAAGATGAATAAGAGAGGGATAATACTGACACTGTGTATGCTCGGCTTGTCGTTGTCGGCAGCGGCACAGTACCATATTACGGGCGACACTATAGAGTATCTAGACACGACTTATTGGCGACCGCAATGGTACGACGACTTTTGCGACACAATAACACATCCAACATGGCCAAGGGGTATAACTGGTTGCTGTAGCGGCCCAGCCGAAACGCTCATTACCCACTATACCGACCGTCCGATTCGTGTTATCGGCATCGCTTGTGCCGCAAATATCGGATATGGGGCGATTCCAGCAACCCAGGACATTAATACAGCTGTGCAGGAGTATTTTGTGCTTTATAAAAAGACACCATCAGGACGTGTTCTCAAACGGTCGATACCATGGAATCCTATCGAGCCACACAGAAAAATAAAGATGAAACGTTATAGATACTATTATAATGGTGACAATTATATCTGTGACAGTATAACTAGTCGTAGTCAATACATTCCAAACATGTACGAATGTTACTTTGAAGACAGTCCCGTGGTGCTGACCGACACATTCTACATAGGTGCGACAAGCCATAGCGACGATTACCATTATTGGCTCGAAGGACTAGGACACCCTTTGTACTGGGCTCAATGTGCCTATTATACATATGATACGTGTCCCCAATTCCCCTTTATGGAGTATTTGTCTACTCCTGATTCTGGCTATGACAGCCAAATGGGAGGACAAACAATTCATTTCTTTGAGAGGGAATTGTGGTACATCTTCCCCATCCTGTCGCAGGACACCAACTTCGACCTGCTGGACTCATGCCCGACAAGCGACAACCTGCATTTCGGCTGGACAGACAGCGTCGGACGGGTCCTGCTGTGGGACACCGACTCGTTGCACACGGAGTGGGAGGTGTGCATAGGCGACACGGGCACGGCACCCGACGCGGCCTATTTCGACACGGTGGTACATTCTCCCTATTTGGCTTTGGACAGCCTGAGCATAGGAGCCTCGTTTAGGGCACATGTGCGTTCGCTGTGCCTGAACTACGAGGACTACCTCGTGTGGAGCGAATGGAGCGTGGGGGTCGACTCGGTGGAGGCGGTCGTCGAAGTCCCCGACACCTGCCCTCCCGTAGGCGGATTGATGCACAGCCCGACGGAGGGCCCCAACGGAATGCTCACATGGGATGCCGACACAATGCATAGGGAATGGGAGGTGTGCATCGGGGCATTGGGGCTGACACCCGACGCGGCCTATTGCGATACGGTGGTAAACGTCCCCTTCCTCTCGTTGGACAGCATTGCCCTTCTGGGCGACACGTTCGAGGTGCGCGTCCGTGCCCACTGCGCCGAGGAGTGGAGCGAATGGTGCGGCAGCCTCATCATAACGCTTGAACACGAGCCTATCGGCATTGCCGATGCAGCGAAAGCCAATGGCACCACCACCCTGCGACCCAACCCCGCTGAGGGCAGGGTGACGGTGCAAACCACCGACAGGCTGCGACGCATCGCGGCCTACGACATGGCGGGACACCGCATGCTTGACATGGCTGCGGAAGGCCAGTCCGCCACCTTTGACGTGGAAGGTTGGGCAAACGCCACCTACATCGTGATTGTCCGCACCCACCACGGCGCGACAGTCCACCGGCTTGTGGTAAAGACACACTGAAGCCATAGTATTTCCCGTCAATAAAAGTAAAAAGTAAAAAGTAAAAACTAAAACTTTTTCAATTTTCAACTTTCAATTTTCAATTTTCAACGATGTTATTTTTTGCACGCCTTCGTATAAAAAACATGCCGAGTGCGAAAAAAATTGTATCTTTGCAATTGCAAAATAAATGCCTTTTATATGTATAATAAGTTTACACGACACAGGACAAAGGCCTTGATGCTGCTAGTGCTGGGCATGATGCTGGTAATGCCAACCAACAGAGCCATAGCACAGAAAGGGAACATGAGCATCGACCTCTTTTCGGGCGCAGAGTTCAGTCTGCGCGACATCTCGTTCAACCGCCAATACGATGTGTACCTCTGTGTCACACCCGGATTTAAATGGAACTTTGGCGACCATTGGCAGGTGGCAGGACAGATGTTTGTGGACATTATCAACCAGTATAAAGACCCCTACTACGATGTCTACTACGGCTACCAGCCGGGGTGGTTCCATTTCGGGATATTGGACGTGAGCAAGGAACTGAAGCTGGGCGAACTGTACTGCAAGGCCAGCGCGGGATTCTTCACCTGCTCGCGCTATGGGGTCGACTTGAAGATGTTCCTGCCCGTGACGGATTGGTTCGCCCTAGAGGCACAGGGAGGCTGCACGGGGCGGTTCGTCACCTACGGCGGAATTGGATTCAGCCCGATGCAACGGTTTTCCGGCACCATAGGTGGCGACATCTACCTACCGGGCTCCAACACCCAGCTGAGGGGCGTGGTAGGTGCGTACATATACAGAGACCTAGGTGCCGAAGTGGAGGTGATACGCCATTTCAGACATTCGTCGGTGTCGCTGTATGCCACCTGGAATAACAAAGGGACTACCACGATAGAGCAATACGACGGTGGTTTCAGGGTGGTGGTGGGGGGGGGG
>CAZTVH010000091.1:6843-8585 GCA_964616965.1 uncultured Bacteroidaceae bacterium
ACCATCGCAAGCAGCGGACGGTGAATATCCGCCCGGCATCGAACTACACGTTGCCGTATTCCATCAATGTCCACCAATGGAGCAACCGCATGTACAACACCGACCCCGAAGAGAATATGCGCGACGGATGGTTCAGCCGCGACCTCCTGGACTGGGGCAGCCACACGATGGAGCCAGATTTTATTATCACGCCTACAGAATAAAGAGCGATGAGACATTATATACATATATTCATCTTGATGCTCGCCCTGATGCCACTGGCTGGCCGGGCACAGCAATACACAGGCATTTCGGGCCTGCTACACGTTCCCTCGGCCGAGATGCGCCACGCAGGCGATGCCTGCATAGGCATGCATAATCTGAATAAAGAGATGCTACCCGACGTGGGGTTCCTATTTATGGAAGAGAAATACGACACCTACGACTACTATCTGAGCCTCACGCCCTACAGCTGGATTGAGTTGAGTTATGTCTGCACTAAGCGTATGGACATGGTAGAGGGCGAACCCGTGTACAGACGCAAGGACCGCAATGCCTCCGTCAAGATACGCCCGCTGCAAGAGGGCAAGTACTGGCCCGCCGTCGCTATCGGCTGCAACGACGTGGGCAGCAGCATCTCGTCGTTGATAACAAGCAGCAACGAGAATGTGCAGCTCTATTTTCAGAACTACTATCTGGCGACAACCAAGCATTTCGACCTTGGGGGCAACGTGCTGGGGGTAACGCTGGCATTCCGCCATTATACACGCGACTACAACGCCAAGTGGAACGGCATCGTGGGCGGTGTGACATTCCGTCCGTCGTTCTTCCCACAGGCACGAGCCATTGTGGAGTGGACTGGCAACGAGTTTCAGGTGGGCATGGATGCCCTGTTGTTCCGTCACCTGTTCATTCAGGCAAGCCTAAAAGATTTCAAATATCCGAATGTGGGGCTCTGCTTCCAAATGAACCTGCTTGGAAAGCGGTATAACTATTGAGTATGGGATGGTTGAAAAATGTGATGTTTGATAACTTTGTTGATAAAAAAGAAGGAAAAAATTTTGTATGTAAAAAAAAATGTGTACTTTTGCATTATGAAAATGATATGCGACAAGGCATGTATTATGCCTGCAAATATCGTAGACATAGTAGATTAGACGAAAAATAAATTGAATAAAAACACACAAACAATTATTACAAAGATGAAAAAGAAACCATTTTTCTTGTCAAATTTGGTTGTCGTAGCCCTTTTTATTGCCGCAATGAGTTTCACCTCGTGCGAGAAGGAGGATGTCGACTATGACAGCATGAACATTCCTTCCTACGTTGTGAGAGCAGGCGATGCTAAGTACGTGGATTCTCACACCTGCCCTTGGTGCGAGAATGTTGTGAGTGAGAATGAGGTTCACATTCATTACTATGGTCCCAACACTCACGATGAGGCTACCCTTTGGTGCAGTGACCCTCACTGCCCGTTCAATCCGACCAATCCTCGTAACACCGACCCCACTCGTCCAAAAAATCACCGTCATGTCTTTTATGTCACTGACTTGGCTTTCGGTGGTCAATATCATTACGGCGGTCAAGTAGGACATATAGATTTCTAAATGACAATGTAATCACAATACGCCTCACATCTGAAAGAAGTGTGAGGCGATATTTTGTATCTACAATTTTAACAAAGCAAATCATTACAATTAATAATAAATAAAAGGCTCTAGTTTAATATAAGACTGATTTTTTACAGCCTCGAAGAGGCTGAA
>CAZTVH010000092.1:0-8439 GCA_964616965.1 uncultured Bacteroidaceae bacterium
GCCAGTTGCCACTCAGCATCATGGCACCCATGATGGGGGTAAGGATGATGTTCAGTACAAAGCTGATCAGCCATGTCCACAGCAGTGTCTGCAGCACCTTGTGCTTTTTGAAGATGGTATTGGTGAACAGGAAAAGAGCCACGTTGCTCAAATGGCAAAACAAAGCGTACAGAACCACCTTCCATGGAGTGAACACCTGAACCAACAGCATAGTATCCTGGTTGACATCAGGGAACTTGCCTGCCACCAGTGCACGGTAGCCATCCAAAGCATCTGCCAGATAGTCGGTCTGCCACAGCCACTTGTTATAAGGGCCAAAAGGCAGCAGCGTCAGGAAATAGTCCAACACCATTCCGCCCAAGAAGCACAGCAATGGGCATACCACAATGGTGAAGAGCAGCATGCTCAGATACTTCTCCAGCTTCGAAGCGGGCAACATGGCAAAATAGATACCCTCTTTTTGTAGGTTAGCGGTGCGATACATGCGCGACGGCGACACCATAGCAGCCAGCAACACCGACCCGGCGATGAAGCACCAACGCACCTCAGGCGCAATAGCGGGCATTTCCTCGATGCCGCTCAACGCCCACCACAGCAACCATGCCAGTATGGGCAACAGGGTGATAATCAAAAGCGATGTTCCGGCATTCTGCCAGATATTGCTGAAATCTTTGCGAACCACTTTGCAAAAACGGCTCCATTCAAATGTATTATTCATGGTTTTCCTTTTTTATTGTTTTCTAGTGTTTCTAGTATTTCTAGCTTTGCTAGTGTTACTAGTGTTTTCTCGTTTGTTATTAATTGAATAGTCTTTTTATTGTCTCTCTGTTGCGCAGCACGGCGTTGAACAGGCCTTCGATGTTCACCTGGCTCTCGCGGCCGTCGCGGTTGACGCACACGTTCATAAAGCCGCCGGGCAGTTGCTCGGTGAAGAGTGCCTCCGGGTTGGCGGCCGAGTCGTAGTCGAAACTCAGCTTGCTAGTGATGGTGGCAATGTCGGCGTTCAGCAGCACGTCGTCGTTGGTCAGGATAATAATCGGGTCAATTAGGTTCTCCACATCCTTCACCTGATGGGTGGAGATGATGATGGTCGTACCCTCGTCGGCACGCTTTGAGAGCAAGGTGCGGAAGTCGGTCTTCGACGGTATGTCCAAACCGTTGGTCGGCTCGTCCAGCAGCACATAGTCCGTACCCAGCGACAGCGCGCAGGCTATCAACGACTTCTTCTGCTGGCCGAACGACATCTCCTTGAAGTTGCGCTCAGGGTCAACGCCCATCTCTTGCATCAGATGCAGGAAGGTGCCTTGGGCAAACTTAGGGTAAAAAGGTGCCAACTCTTTCACATAGCGTGCCGGCGTGGCATTGTCGGGCAGCACCACCTCGTCGGGCAAGAACACGATGTTCTCGAGAAACTGCGGCTCGCGGTTGAACGAGGTGTAGCCGTCTACCTCGCAGGTGCCCACCTGCGGCTGCTGCAGGCCGCTGATAATCTTTAGCAGGGTTGTCTTCCCCACGCCGTTCTCACCTAGCAGACCATAGATGCTGCCCGGCTTAAAGGTGAGGTTGATGTTGTGAAACACCGGCGTGTGCTTGTAGCTGAAATCTAAGTTTTTTATCTCAATCATGGCGTTAAAATTTATTTTTTGACTATTTTTTATTTCTTCTATTTTTGTCTAATCAACTGTTTCTATGTTTGTTTTCTGCATTATTGATATAGTGTATTACTTAACTAGTACACTGCAAAGATACGACACATTTTCGATTTAGCAAGTATCTGTATCTATTTTTAACACCATTTAACATATCTCCGTTTCCTTAACGAGCTACTCCTACTGGCTCCAGCCTACCTACCAAGGCTTTACACAAATCAAAAGGAAATTCTCCACTACGGGAGCGGGGAAGGAGCCGAGACAGAGCAGAGAAGGAGTGGAGAAAGGAGGGAGCAACCCGGAAAACATAGGGCCTGAGGAGGCAGTTTTCGCGCAAGGGGGAGAGAAACGCAGCGGTGGACGGTATTTTTTCAGTTTGGTGCAATATAAAATAGAATGTGTCGTTATTAAAAATTATTTGTGAGGGCTACACTTACGCAGAAAAGCCCCGCAGAAAACATAATATAAATAAAATACATTTCTATGTCAGACAAAACATTCGGCAACGGCTACGACCACAAGGCTACAATACGTTTCTTCAGCAAATGGTGGAAACTCCTTCTGTGGGTGTTCGTCATCGCTCTAATTGCCTCGCTGGCAATCTCGCTGCTCATCACCCCACGCTATAAGGCTACCGCCACGCTGTTTCCCACCAACTCCAACCGACTGAGCAAGGCGGTGATGGACTACCACTACAGCCTCGACTTTATGGACTACGGCATCGAGCGCGACTGCGAGTATTGCATCCAGATATTGCTGTCGGAGTCGATGGAGCGCGACGTGTGCAGCCGTTTCAACCTGATGGAGCACTACGGCATCAGCCCTGAAGACCCGCACAAGCTGTTCAAGCTGCACGAGCAGTATCGCGGCAATGTGAACGTGAAGCGCACGGAGTATCTCGGCGTGGAGGTGTCGGTGCTGGACGTTGACCCGCAGTGGGCTGCCGACATGGCCAACTTCATAGCCGCCAACTACGACTCGGTGTGCCACCGCATACACCACGACCGCGCCTGCAACGCCGCCGACCTGATGGAGGGGGTGTGCGCACAGTTGGGGCAGGAAATCCGCGACCTACAGGACAGCCTGCGCCGCAATCCGCAGTATTCGCTCGCCCTGACGCAGATGATTAACGAGAAGTGCCACGAACTGGCCGACATCGAGACCCGCGCCGCCCAGACGAAGGTGGACATGAACGAGAACGTGAGCTACAAGTTCTTGCTCGACCAAGCCGTCGCCGCCGACAAGAAGGCCTATCCCAAACGCAGCGTGATAGTGCTGCTGGGCACCTTCGGCGCGGTGGTGATGTGCATACTGGTGCTGCTTCTGTGCGACGCCGTGAAAAAGGAAGAGGAATAAGAAGCTATATGCTATCGACATTATAGAATACATCAAATCATAGACGATTATGAGTTGCCGTTGGCTGCGAGAAAACAAGACTGCCATCATTGCCGTGGTGGCGACGCTGCTGTTTGCCGTGGCCAACTCGGTGCTGCTGCTGAAGGATTTCTACTATCTCGCGTTGCTGCCATTGGCGGGGCTGGTGCTGCTGCTGTTTGTGGTCAAGTTTGAGACGGGGCTGCTCTGCATGGCGTTGCTGACACCGTTTGCCATCGACTTTGCACTGGTGCCTAAGATGGAGCTGTCGATGCCGGTGGAGCCAATGATGATATTGTTCACGCTGATGTTCTTCTTCAGGGTGTTGGCCAACCGCAGCTACGACGTTCGCCTACTGCGCCACCCGGTGAGCATCGCGCTGATGCTGTCGTTGGCGTGGATGCTGATAACGAGCTGCACGTCGTCGATACCCTTGGTGTCGTTCAAATATCTGCTGGCGCGACTGTGGTTTGTGGTGCCGTTCTTCTTTGCTGCCGCACAGATATTCCGCGACACGAGACGCATACGACAATTTTTCTGGTGCTACGCCATAGGGCTGATAGCCGTGGTGTGCCTTGCCACAGCCAAGACGGTGGGCAACTTCAGCGACCTGCAGACGCTGCACCGCGTGATGCGCCCCTTCTACAACGACCACACGGCCTACGGCTGCGTGATAGCCCTCTTCCTGCCTGCGGCATTCTACTTCATATTCAGCCGTGGGAGCAAGGGGTGGGCAAGGCTGCTCTTCTTGGGCATTTTCGCACTGCTGATTGTGGGCCTGTTCTTTTCCTATTGCCGCGCCGCATGGCTCAGTGTGCTGGGGGCGATAGGGGTGTATGTGCTGATACGCATGGGCATGAAGGTGAAATGGATGGTGCTGCTGTTCGGACTGGGCGTGGCGGTCTTCTTCACCTACCAGAGCGACGTGCTCTATAAACTGGGCAAGAACCATCAGGACAGCTCATACGACCTAGCGGGACAGATTAAGTCCATATCCAATATCTCGACCGACGCGAGCAACCTGGAGCGTCTGAACCGCTGGGCTTCGGCGATACGCATGTGGAAGGAACAGCCGCTGTTGGGCTGCGGTCCTGGCACATACCAGTTTCTCTATGCCAGCTATCAGAGGAGCTACCAGCTGTCGACCATCAGTACCAACGCAGGCAACTTGGGCAACGCGCACAGCGAGTATATAGGCCCGTTGACCGAACAAGGGGTGCCGGGGGTGGCGCTGGTGGTGTGCATCTTTATGGCCACCTTTGCCACGGGCGTACGCGTCTACCGCACAGCCAAAGACAAGCAGGTGGCCAATATGGCGTTGGCGTTCACCCTGAGCCTGCTGACCTATTATATACACGGTGTCTTCAACAACTTCCTCGACACCGACAAACTCTCGGTGCCATTCTGGTCGTTTACCGCTGTCATAGTCGCGCTGGATGTATATAGCGAGAAGAAGACCGCCGAGGCAACAGCCCCTCACAATGAAGCGTAGGATTTTGCTGGTACTAGCCGTCTGCACGCTCGGCAAAGTGCAGGCACAGGGCGGTGCCTTGGGCAAAGCCCCGTGGAACAACCACGGCTGGACGACACAAGACGTGACCATACCTCTATTGCGCGAAGCCATCGAAGAGGCAAACAGCATGCCCGACAGCGCAGACCTATTGATAGAAGAGGCTCGCAAACATCTGGGCAAGCCTTACCACTACGGAGGCAAAGGGCCCAAGGTGTTCGACTGCGCAGGCTTTGCACGCTATGTGTATATGCAGTTCGGATATGTGCTGCCCGGAGGCAGCATACCCCAGTATCGCAAGGGCAGACATATCAACGACACAAAGCAGCTGCAGAGGGGCGACCTAGTTTTTTGGCAGGGGCGTTCGGGCACTGGCGGAGTAGGCCACACCGGTATCGTCACCGAAGTGGACACCGCCACGGGTGTGTTCCGCTTTATCCATGCCGCCACGTCGACGGGCGTGATACACTCCTACTCCAACGAGGCCTACTACGCCCGCCGCTACATCGGTGCCACCCGCCTGCTGGGCAAGCGCAAAAAGCCCGAAAGCCCGCTGCCACGGCGGAGATAGCAAAATATCTTACAGACACAATAAACATGCCATACATACGTTATGGCAATAAAGAAAGGAAACCATGTAACAGATTACCATCAACATCGAGAATCCGGCCATACTGCCTAGCCTGCGCAAGATACTGAACGCCATTGATGGTGTAAGCATCGTTCCCCAACGGCGACGGAAAGGAATAGATGAGGCCGAGGAGGATATCCGCAAAGGCCGAGTGTATAAGGCTGACAATGTAGACGATATGTTTGAGTAGATTCTCGGATAAAAATACGGGAGCAGGGCAGGGTCGGCGAGTTGGTGGTGGTGGTGAATTGTGAGGTATTGGCTTACGGCCTGATGTGTCAGACACACACAATATATAAAGACGAGTTGAAATGAAGAAAAGTGTTTTTATCCTCCTCCTTTTCGTGGGCAACGCGTTGCTGGCGCAGGTGCCGCATCCGATGGACACCATAGTGGGGCGTGAGCCCACCTACTATTACCAATTGTGGTTCGACTCGGCAGACTTCCTGCATCCCTACACCTGCTCCAAGGGACTTGGCGGCTCACATGGTGCCGAGGTGGCCAAATACAACTACACCGACTCGACACTAAAAGTGGTCGGTATCGCGGCCTGCGTATATACCGAATCCCCCGGCGGCAGCTACCCGTGGCAGCCGCAATGTGCGGACACCTCTTTAGACAACTGGTATGAGAATTTCATCCTGTACAAGCCAACCGACACGGGGCTGGTGGTGCTGGCAACACAGAGATTCAGCGTCCTCGACACAGCGCGGAGAATGAAACTATATTCGAACCAGTCAGAAATTCTGCCGAACAGGGATACGGTGCTGGTGAGATACCTCCCGGTATACGAGGTGTATTTTGACGACACCATAGCGGTCACAGACTCATTCTATGTCTCCGCCACCAATTACAACGGCGTGGTGAATCCGGAAACGAGGACCTATCCGGGCCGTCGGTCCGGACCGGGCGCGTATGGGCATCAAAATACCTATCCAAAGCCATGCTACGGGCAGCATTATATGTGGAAAGATTATGAAGCCCCTAACAATCAATGGATGTATTTGTTTAGAGATAGAGTGCACTTAATTTTCCCCATTATCGACACGACGCAGCCGAGATGCTGGAGGCCCTTGGAGTTCAACGTCCAGCGGCAGGACGCGGACGGGGTGTACCTGACATGGGAGGGCGGCGAGAACAACCGCGCATGGGAGGTGGCCTACGGGCGTGCCGACGACGACCCGGAAGGGTATGCCACGCTGGCCACCGCCAGACCCCGGTACACCCTGACGGGGCTCGACGGGGGAGTGGAATATGCCGTGCGGGTACGCTCCATCTGCTTCGACAACGCCATGTACAGCAGCTGGACTGACACCCTGCGGTTCACTCGCGAGGGCGGGCCAGTCTCTGTCGCGGCTCCCGACGAGGACGGGGATGGCATACGGCTGATGCCCAACCCGTCGAGCGGGAACGTGGTGGTGGAGTCGGACTGCGGCATCGAGCGGGTGGAGGTGTACGACGCGAAGGGCGAGCGGGTGGCGGAGCTCACGGGCACGGGCCGTGGGACGACGGCGGACTTCGACGTGTCGGCATGGGCCAAGGGCAGCTATGTGGTGCTGGTGCACACACCGACGGGCACGGCAAGCAAGCGGCTGGTGGTGAACTGAGAAGGTCGGGCTTGCGGCATTATACATAACAAAGACGAGTTGAAATGAAGAAAAGTGTTTTTATCCTCCTCCTTTTCGTAGGCAACGCGTTGCTGGCGCAGGTGCCGCATCCGATGGACACCATAGTGGGGCGTGAGCCCACCTACTATTACCAATTGTGGTTCGACTCGGCAGACTTCCTGCATCCCTACACCTGCTCCAAGGGACTTGGCGGCTCACATGGTGCCGAGGTGGCCAAATACAACTACACCGACTCGACACTAAAAGTGGTCGGTATCGCGGCCTGCGTATATACCGAATCCCCCGGCGGCAGCTACCCGTGGCAGCCGCAATGTGCGGACACCTCTTTAGACAACTGGTATGAGAATTTCATCCTGTACAAGCCAACCGACACGGGGCTGGTGGTGCTGGCAACACAGAGATTCAGCGTCCTCGACACAGCGCGGAGAATGAAACTATATTCGAACCAGTCAGAAATTCTGCCGAACAGGGATACGGTGCTGGTGAGATACCTCCCGGTATACGAGGTGTATTTTGACGACACCATAGCGGTCACAGACTCATTCTATGTCTCCGCCACCAATTACAACGGCGTGGTGAATCCGGAAACGAGGACCTATCCGGGCCGTCGGTCCGGACCGGGCGCGTATGGGCATCAAAATACCTATCCAAAGCCATGCTACGGGCAGCATTATATGTGGAAAGATTATGAAGCCCCTAACAATCAATGGATGTATTTGTTTAGAGATAGAGTGCACTTAATTTTCCCCATTATCGACACGACGCAGCCGAGATGCTGGAGGCCCTTGGAGTTCAACGTCCAGCGGCAGGACGCGGACGGGGTGTACCTGACATGGGAGGGCGGCGAGAACAACCGCGCATGGGAGGTGGCCTACGGGCGTGCCGACGACGACCCGGAAGGGTATGCCACGCTGGCCACCGCCAGACCCCGGTACACCCTGACGGGGCTCGACGGGGGAGTGGAATATGCCGTGCGGGTACGCTCCATCTGCTTCGACAACGCCATGTACAGCAGCTGGACTGACACCCTGCGGTTCACTCGCGAGGGCGGGCCAGTCTCTGTCGCGGCTCCCGACGAGGACGGGGATGGCATACGGCTGATGCCCAACCCGTCGAGCGGGAACGTGGTGGTGGAGTCGGACTGCGGCATCGAGCGGGTGGAGGTGTACGACGCGAAGGGCGAGCGGGTGGCGGAGCTCACGGGCACGGGCCGTGGGACGACGGCGGACTTCGACGTGTCGGCATGGGCCAAGGGCAGCTATGTGGTGCTGGTGCACACGCCTACAGGCACAGTAAGCAAACGTTTGGTGGTGAATTGATGTTTGCTTTAGTACAACATATTACCGATGTTTGCCAAAGAGTCTCAATGTCGTTTAATTCTCCACTTCGTTATACACCCCCGCCTGCGGCGGAAATCCGGAAATCTTGGTGAAATTGGATTTCCTTTGGATTACTAGATTTCGCGAAGCGGGGGAAAAATTCACCCCCGCCTGCGGCGGAAATCTAGAAATCTTGGTGAAATTGGATTTCCCTTGGATTTCCAGATTTCGCGAAGCGGGAAAATTACAACCCCCGCCTGCGGCGGAAATCCAGAAATCTTGGTGAAATTGGATTTCCCTTGGATTTCCAGATTTCGCGAAGCGGGGG
>CAZTVH010000093.1:0-8322 GCA_964616965.1 uncultured Bacteroidaceae bacterium
TGGTCTTCCATAACGAGATAACGAAAAAATCAGTCTATTATTGTACTAGAGCGATTTTAGTGATGCCTTTTTGCCATATTCTACACCCTAACTTTTTTGTAACAAGCCTACCCTATCGTTTTGCAAAGAACAGCTTTCTTAGGAACCGTTTTATTTTTGAGCCTCTACTGGGCACAACATTTCCCTTTATCCGTAAAATGGTTTTCTCATAACCGTTGGAATTAGACACCACAATAATTATCTTTCCTATCCTACCTATTTTGTTTGAATTATATTTCACCGTTATCATCCCAGACTCACCCGATTCAACATAACCAGAAAAATAATCTATTGACAAACACCCACATGATGTCGCTGTTCTTTCTATTTTCAAGGGCTTGTCCCCTTCATTTGTAAAAATGAATTGGCAGACAGCTGGCTCTCCTCTTTCAATGGTTCCTAAATCATAATCCGTCTTCTCAAAAACGATTTTCGCCTCACCCCCAGCCATTACCATTATTGAGCCCGAAATCATCAAAAACAAAACTATTGGATACTTCATTTCAATTTATGCCTCCTCTCATATCTCCTTTTATTTTTAAGTAGTTTTGTTACATCTACCTTCTGCCCCGATGAGACCAACTCTCCATTTGGAGCATAGAAATAATATGTGGGATGGACTTCTATTTTAAGGCAGTCCATGTCGTGAGCCGCATACCCACATTCTTTAAGTCTGAATTCTTCGACATATTCTTGAAAAAGGGGCGTATTCCCTGTGGTGTTGTTGATACAGAAAATAGAAACACCCGCTTCCTCCAACGTGGTTGCTCCTTTCTGAATCCGTTCCGTCTGTAAGAATCGAAAGAATTGGACACACGGTTTACAGCTATATTTCCAAAAATAGAGCAATTTCCACCCTGTCGTGTCCCTCAAATACAAAGTGTCGCCCGATGGATTCACAAGAGGATACCCGAGAACGGTGTCGTTGAGACTTTCATTGTCATCAACAAGCTGAATAACTGAACTTGGATACCTCTCAGGGAATGCATAATACTGGTAACCAGCATAACGAGGATTCGAAAAATCGAACCGTCCGTCATCCATTGCAACATCTCCAACGCGAATATTCGAAAACCGAAAAATAAGTTTTGAGAAGGGGAATACATTGTTTCGCTTCTCCACACATACCACCCATAACGAAGACGTGTCCACATAAGTCCACACCGTATCATAGACGGGAATGTCGTAACTTTCCGTCTTCTTATTATACAGCCAACTAATCTGTAACACTTCTTCCAACACTCTGCACGTCATTTCATCAACAACCGTGTCATGCAGCACCTTAGCATTAGCGGCATTCCATGCGTTCATCCTTAGCATGTAGCCAGCATAGAGTTCCACACCCCAGAGCCTATTGGCCTTTATGAAGGAATATATATCTTCCGAATACAGGCTCGTGTCGTAAACCTTTGGCCCCACGGCGAAATTCCCATAACCGTCTTCCACCAGCCAGAGCGAGTCTGGAGCGATACGCAGAGCCAGCTTCTCCCCATGAATGTCCACGGCGTTGCTTCCCACATCCACATGCCCTCATGCGTACTTTTCTCCGGATATATATACTGATCTATCGCAATATCAAATGCCCACGACTTCAGTCCGTCATAATGCTGCCGAATCCTGCTGTCCATCAACGAGCCGGAGAAAGACTGCGTCATTCCTTCCTGAAACTGGATAAGTAACACTATAGCACATAAAAAAACTTTTCGCATAATTAACAACCATTTAGTTTTATATATACAATTTACTTTTGATTCTTACTTCTGCATAAATGCGTCACGTACTACAGAACCATTGCTTGCCGTATAATACGTGACGCAATCATGAATTATCCTATAGAACACATACGTCTATCAAACATTTTAACTTGAACTACAGGACCATGTTAAGAACACTCATAACGTCTGTCAGAGAGACCATCCCATGCGTTGTTTGCGAACATATGCCACCATACAGCGGGAATGGACACTCTTTGCAATAAAGTTGACCCTTATTAGTCCTTTTCGGTGTGCAAGCCTCTAAATCTTTTTCTCCCAGTGGCATTAAGCGACATTTGGCAACATTCGGACTATGACACGTTATTTGCGGAGACCCTCCCGATACGGCATAACACACCTTGTTTTCTTGCATCACCGGGGTCAGTTCCACAAATAATGATTCACTTGACTCTTCTGACACATCAATAACAGACACTTGAAAAATCGGAAACACTATACTGTCGCTGTCATCTATATAAACAGCCACATTCTCTGTAACACAGTCATTCCCATACCGATCTTGCAAAAAGGCATCCATTTGTGCGATAAAATCATCGACATTAAATGTGAGTTCGATTTCCGCATTGGCATCAATACTTGAGGCAAAAGCCACTACTAACGAAATTTGTCCATTGTTCATTTTAGGACAAATATCATGCACTTCGTCGACATTTTTTTGGCAAGACGAGAATGCTAAAACAGCACCTGTCAACATTAATAATAACGAATTGTTTCTCTTTGTCTTCTTCATAGTAGACATTGGATACTTTTTTTCTTTTTTCTGCATAATTGTTGATTGTTTTTGTTTCACTCTAATATAACATAACGCTGTATTGCCAGACTAGAGTTATTGTTATTGTGTTTGTTTTCCACCTCCTTGTCTGCCGAGCGGAGGGACTCGTCTTGTCCGGTGCTGCGTGGGGGTGCAGAAAATCCCTTTGTCCACACAATAGGATAGTTCTTTTCTGTGTCAAAGGACACAGTCATCAGGTCTTCCTATGCCTTGGGTCCTGCGGACGGGTGAGGGAAGTGTCTCTCCCTGCAACAGTCGAAACAGGCTTCCACCCCGCCGTTATGCCCTCAATTCATTTTTTTTCGCCCCGCACAATGGCGCACGCTTTTATGTGCGGAGCTTTGCCATATCCGATACATAGTCTTATAAGGTTTGTCAATAAGTTGGTTGGCACATGCGGGCGATGTTCGCCTTCGACAACTGCCAAAAAAAGAACTCGTGCAAACCTTCCAATGGAGAGATATGCACGAGTATGCTCTAAAAATAGCGGAATGACAAGGCTGTTTCTGCCTGTCAGACCTCCTCCTCCGGCACCGGGGGAAGTGTGGATAGGCGGCGGAGTGCTTATATTCAGTATGTTGTATGAGAAAAACATATCCTTTTCTTTATGATTTCAACATGCAAATATACAAAAAAAATCGAATTACAAACAAAAATATAAAAAAAAAATCAAGCATGAACATACCCCGGCCTTACGGCAAACATTCACTGGATGTTTGCTCCCCTCTAAAGAGGATTAAGGAAGTCCTGTGGACTTACTTGGCGGGAGTCCTCAACAGGCTATCTATGATATACGATTGGTATACTGTGTGGTGTGGCAGGAGGTAAGTCCACTGGACTCTATAGCGGGAGGAAGAGTTGCCGATGCAGCCAAAGACTAACAGATTAACACATTCGAGCGTTCAAGCAATCACTCCACCTCCCGCAGCTTCACATCCACCTCCTTGGTGGCACGGCCTTCGTACCAATGCCCGTCGCCGCCTTGCAGGTCGGAGCGGTGGACGACCACCTGCACGGTGGTGTCGGCATAGTGGCCGTTGGCCTCGCCATCAATGTCGGAGAACTTGACATTCGCCGTGTCATGCTCGTAGGGGAAATTGCCATAGCCGAGGTAATAGCGTCCGTCGGCATCAGTGGTGTCGGCATTGTACCTGTTCAACGACACCTCAATGCCTTCGATAGGCACATCGCTCTGTGTGGTGACACGTCCCTTCACTTCATAGTCCGCTTCGGGACTGCCATACTCGCACAGTGTAGCACGCTCACAACTCACATTCACTCCCAACAGCCCTGCCGCCGTTGCCAGCAGCCAATGTCTCAATTTGTAGTATTTAATCTTCATAATTCTGTTCTTTTACAACATGACGCATACCCCTATGAAATATTACAACAATTAACAACGTTTAACCCTTCGGACCATTACCGCAACAACGTCACCGTACCTATCACCGTTTTCGTCTCCCCGTCGAAAGTGCTATAGTCGCAACGGTAGGCGTAGGCATTCACCGGGCTGCGAAGGCCGTTGTAGGTGCCATCCCACCCGTCCTCTATATTCCGCGTGCGATATACGAGGTTGCCCCACTTGTTGAACACCTTCAGGTCGTAACGGACAATATTCACCCCATAGCCACGGAACAGATTGTTCGTCGCCTCATCGGGAGTGAAGACGTTGGGGAACCACAGCTCCTGAAACTTCACTCCCACGGTAGCGTATGCCGTATCGGAGCATATCGGGCTGTAGTTTATCAGCATCACCCTTAGGCTGTCGTCGCCCACACCGGCCCTATAAACCAATCTAGTCCCCCCTTCTTCTTGCAGGACACCATTGACATACCACTCTCGCCGCCATGAGGT
Organism: uncultured Bacteroidaceae bacterium; assembly: GCA_964616965.1. Classification (GTDB taxonomy): domain Bacteria; phylum Bacteroidota; class Bacteroidia; order Bacteroidales; family P3; genus Colimorpha. The sequence goes on from CAZTVH010000093.1 coordinate 4,441, forward strand.
GTCGCCCAAGTCGGTGGCAGTCAATTCCAGATTATCGCCCCACAGCCACGACGGCGACACATGGAGCCGAGAATTGACGACAGGCACAGGCCCTAACAGCAACGTGTCAGACAAAGGGCATTTAGGCGCATCGGGATAGTCAGTAATGATGGAATAGACCGTCGATTCCGCTGGCTCCAACCGCAGCCCGTCGGGGTAACTACTGCCTAGAAGCAAGCCTGTCGGCAATTGGATGTCCGTCGGCTGTGCCGCCCAACGATAGACCAGCGTGTCCGACAGCCCAACAAGATAGTACCCACCCTCCTCGCAAAAAGGTTCTGCCTCCAATTGCGCCACAGGATGCGGCCGCACAGAAACGCCCAGCACCACAATGCTGTCCGTCCCCGCCCAGCACCGCAGAGACAAAGTGTCGGTACCCTCTTGGGGGAAATAGCCGCCCCTCCACCCCAACGGCAAATCATCCACACACACCGTCGTGTCGTGAAACTCAACGCTACTTAAACGCAGATTACACACGCTGTCGCACCCTTCGATAGAGGAAAGCACCTGACGATACACACCTGGAAGCGAATAATCTTCCATGCCAAAATGGTAGGTTGTACCCAATTGGAATGTGTCAGCCGACTGTGATTCTACCGTAGGCACCACATACAGATGCAGCCTAGTCACCGTGTCACAACCATTCGAAGTCCAGCGATGCGTATATGTGCCAGAAGTGGAATAAGCAGAGTCGAAAAAGAGAACGGAATAACCTTGGCAGACAGTGTCGTTCAACGAGTAGAACGCAGTGTCGTAATAAGCCAAATGGAGTAGATACAAGCCACAATAGTCTTCATAATGATAGGTGCCAGAATCAACGAATACCGTGTCTTGCAAGTAATAGGGGGTGCCAGGACATACAGTAGCATATATCGTGTCGTCTACGCGAGTGACACGGAAGGTTTGGCTCACAGAATCGACACATTCGCCATCGCCCAGCATGGCATAGAGGGTTACGGTGTGATTTCCTGTGTCAAATTCACGCACGGGGTTGATAAGTGAGGTGGTGATGCTGTCGTCGAACACCCATAGGTATTGCTCGCATGGCTCTGCAGATGTGAGCGTATGGGCACTGTCATGGGCCATGAAACTCTCATTGACGAAGCGAATATGCCTGCCACACGAATCCAAATAGTCCATACTGAACGCCGCTGCAGGATAACGCACGCCTGCGTATGCCGACAAAGTAAATCCACAGTTCTGCCCCGACAGCCGATAGGTGGCATCGCAACGGTAGTAGCCATCATCGGTGACGAACAAGGAATCGGCGGTAGACAACGTTTCACCGGGGTTGTCAGCCCTGTACCAACGATATGTGAAACCTTTGGGCGCATAAATGGTGTTATTGTCTGAGGCTCCACATGCCTTCATACGGAGGTTCTTGTGCCCGCTCTCCATCGTGAAATAGGCATAGCCGAAATGGGCGCCAAGACTACAGTCGGCATTGGAGAGTTTTACACGGATTGTTTGCCCATGCAGTGGGGCAAGGTCTACACCCACTGCAGACCAGTCGCGCCAAACTATACCATCATGAAAAGCGTGCTGCCAACCTGAGGAGTCGCCCGAAATGAAATTGGCATAGTAGCAATTGTCAATTAAGTTGCCCAGAGTATCAAGAATACTAAATGTAAAGTATGGCTGCTGATATGAATTATGGTTGGGGTGCTGTTCCACAATGGCATAGTTTAGTATTAGCAGGTCATAATCATTCGTGTCTACAGACAGAGTATACTCTACCGACTCTTGCTCTGCCCCACTTCGCCAATTGCCCAAACGCACCGAGTAGCAATAACCGGGGGGTACCTTTAATAGCGCATATTCGGTAATAGAATCCAATTCTGTTGGATCACTGTGTACCGTATGTCGAGATAGACCGCTAGAGGGCCCCAAATCAAAACAGCCTATATCTAAATCTGGATTGGAGAAACTCCCCTTACGACATGTCACACCCGGAGCATTCAAATTCCAGTAATGTATTCTATTCCCAATCCAAAAATCCGAAGCGCAATAGCGCAAATAGTAGCGAGCTAGTGTTGACTCTCCCAACGAACTATCGGGACAAAACCTCCTCACATACACATCATATACTAAGGTGTCATCCAAGCCATACAAGACCACTTCGTCTCCCACGACATCGACACTTGTACCCATGCCTGGCACAAAGCCTTCCTCGCCATACTCTACACGATAATGCCCAACTCCTTTCCAACTGACTCGTACAGAATTAGTGGTCAGCGGTTCAAAAAACAGACGCGGTGGAGGTGTACAGACTGGCGTAAACTTGTAATAACGGCCCTGTCCCGGCCACCCTCTCACCTGTGTGTCATTGAAAGCCTCGTCGGTGGCAGTATGTGTCAGTTGGTCAACAACAATATATTCTGTTGGTGTGCCCGCGATACCTATCTGCATATCATACAGTATGCCGTCCGTCTTCTCTCCATAGAGGAAGGTGACGCTGTTATCCCACTCTCTCAACTGTACTTGCATACGGCGAGAAGGGGAGTTTGACGAACCCAAAGCATATTCCAATACAAAAAGATGGCTATCAGCCACACCCAACAACTTGCATCGACGATAGGCAATAGAAATCATGGACTGGGAGAGTCCCAACGGCCTCAAGAAAGGGATGGGACCAAGATTCCGTGGGGAGAAAGCCGGGTAATACCAATACTCTTGGTTACAGCCTCTTCCCCAATAGACTGACCCCGAATACGACTCAGTAATCACCCTCCTCAATTGTCCGAAAAACGCAAAGTCGAACCCAATATCATAGCCAGATATATAACTATATCCATAGTACGTTGCATTATCCCATGTATCGCAATGAATCCACTGCGAAGTGTCTACCCCAGTTGTAATTTGATAGCCATGAATATAATCACTTGTCTGCGCATATATCTTCTTCCCCACTAAACATGTTAGTAAGAGACACGCAGCCATCCATCGAGATACTCCAATATTTAACAAACGAGGCATCGTAACATTTCATCAATTGACGCTGCAAAGATACACACTTTTTTTCAATAAATAAAAAAAGTACACCACAAAGGGAAATCTTACACCATTTAGTAACGAAAAATACGGTGAAGTGACAAAAGCTTCGAGAACCCTACTCCCCATACCCCCGCACGCAGTGTGGCATGCTATAAACCAGCAAAATAATGCGAGTCCTCCCCACAACCCAGACTCCTCCCAACCCCTCCGCCCTAGTCACGCCCTCACCCATCCACTACTTATACTATATTTATTCTATATATATACTATACTTATACTATATAAAATAGAATAAATATAGTATAACTATAGAATAAATAAAGAATATATGGCGAAATAAGGAGGGACCTGCTTGGCAACAAGACGGGGCACTGCGTTTAGGGAATGGGGCGTGACGGCGAGTCGGGGACAAAGAAAAACCCTCCGTTTCACAACGGAGGGTAAAACAAAAGCGTATGAAAAAAAATATTATTACTGTGCTCTAAACTATTTCTTCTTGAGGAATTCCTGAACTTGGTCGGACAGGACGATGTCTTCCTGGAAGGTATAAGCATTGGTCTTGGGAGAGCGAACCATACGGATAACCTTGGCATAGCTCTTACCGGTAGCGGTTTTCAGGGTTGCAACAACTTTCTTTGCCATAGTGCTATATCTCCTTTACTATTTGATTTCTTTGTGGACGGTCATTTTCTTCAAGTACGGATTGTACTTCTTGAGCTCCAAACGCTCGGGGGTATTCTTTTTGTTCTTGGTGGTGACATAACGGCTCATGCCGGGGACACCGCTGTTTTTCTGCTCGGTGCACTCGAGGATAACCTGCACTCTAGCGTCTTTATTCTTCTTTGCCAT
>CAZTVH010000094.1:0-5077 GCA_964616965.1 uncultured Bacteroidaceae bacterium
ACTCGGTGAACATGTTTGAGCGTCCCGACCATAAGTTTATGAACTACATCGCCCTCGGTCACGAGCTGGAATTCGACAAGTGGGACATCTACCTCGACCTCATCCACCGTGCCAACGCCACCAACGACTGGGGCAACACCTTTGCCGCAGTGAGCTGCGCCAACCTCTATTTCAATCACGGCTTCAACCTCTTTGTGAAGGGTGCCTACGAACAGAACAACTCCAACGAGGTGATTCCCGACTATGGCATTGGCGGCCTTTTCGACTGCTTTGGCGAGGCAGGCCACTCCTACCTCACCTACGGTCTCGGTGCCGAATACCGTCCCGATGCATGCCCCGACTTCCGCCTGCATGTATTCCTGGCCAACCGCACCACCACATATACTGAGGAGATGGATTGGCACGGACACATTGACTACAACAAGATAACAGAAAACTCCCTCCGCTTCAACGTTGGCATCACCTGGGACATGGACATCCACCGCATGCTTAAAGACCGCATTGCCAAGTCGTTCAGCGAAAAAAGTGCTCTTGATTAATAGACTTTCCGTTTTACCTTATTAGTTAGTATTATGCCACTAAACCACCCCATCCGCAAAATGACCACCGAATATGCCCACTGGGCTGAACACATATTCGGTAAAATATTCAAGAACCCACTCAAATTCACCAGCAAGCGAAGCATCGAGGCCGTCGTCTTCCTGATTCTCTTCCTCGGCTTTTTCGGACTTCTGGCTTACCGGATGACCCTGCCCCACATGCTCAACACCTTTATGCAGACAGCCTACCATCTGCTGCTTGAGACAGTGTTTTATATCATGGCCATCTGCGTGTTGATGGGGGCAATTGGAAAGTTACTCACTGAATTCGGGGTGGTACGTCTGTTGGAGAATATCCTCCGTCCCTTGATGAAACCGCTCTACAACCTGCCCGGTGTTGCCGCCTTGGGAGGCATTATGACCTTCCTCTCCGACAACCCCGCCATCATCTCGCTGGCACAGGACAAAAACTTCTCGCAATACTTTAAAAAATACCAACTCGTCTCCCTCACCAACTTTGGCACTGCCTTTGGCATGGGCCTTATGGTGCTGGCCTTCATGACTGGCCTGGGCTATGGCAAGGGTGCCTTGGTAGGTATTGTCGGTGCCATCATCGGCAGTATCATTTCCACCCGCCTCATGCAACGCTTCACACTTAAGGATTACCCAGAGCTTGATGCTCCCGTTGCCGAGTACAATGGCAACGAGCAGCAGATTTCATTTAAAAGTGAAGGCTCTATATTCCAACGCTTCCTCAACTCGTTGCTCGATGGTGGCAAAGATGGTGTCGGCATTGGATTTGCCATCATTCCGGGAGTGCTTTGCATCTCCACCCTCGTCATGATGCTCACCTTTGGCCCCGACGCAGCCACACACACCTACACCGGTGCCGCCTACGAGGGCGTGCCCATTATCACATGGTTGGCCGACAAGATAAACATCGTCTTCTACTGGCTCTTTGGATTTGAGAGCGGTGCCCTCGTCTCCTTCCCCATCACCGCCCTTGGTGCTGTGGGTGCGGCCATCGGTCTTGTGCCCCGTTTCATCACCGAAGGCATCATCAACAACAACGCCATCGCCGTCTTCACCGCTATGGGCATGTGCTGGAGCGGCTACCTCTCCACCCACACCGCCATGCTCGACGCTCTCGGCTACCGCAAACTCATAGGCAAAGCCATCGGTGCCCACACCATCGGCGGCCTTTGCGCCGGCATCGCCGCACACTGGCTCTGGGTGCTGCTCAGCCTTATCTTCTAAACACACTGATACGTGGCGATAAAAGACCGTCTGAAACAACTCGTTTCTTCCTACAGCCAGCCTCCCCGCTACTCCGACGAAGAGTTGGAGGAACACCAATGCCCCAACTGCGGTCATGTGTTCGAGGGCAATTACTGCCCCGTCTGCTCGCAGAGTGCCGGCGACGGACACATCACATGGAAGTAGGTCGGCAAAAAGCATCCTCGACATTTGGGGCATGGACACCCGCTCCCTGCCCAACACCTTGCTGCAGCTCCTTTGGCGGCCCGGCCACCTAATCGGCGACTATATCGGCGGCCACCGGCAGGTATGCTACAAACCCGTCAACATGCTCTTCATTGTGGCCCTGGTCTATGTCGTCCTCATGCAGATAATCGGGCATGAGGTCTCCATCGGTGAGGTCGAATTGGTTGGCGAAGACCTGAATAGACACTTCAAGATGATCTTTGCCAGCTATCATTGGATGATGACTCATCCGGGGTGGGCCATGATGATGCTGACCATGATAATGATATTGCCCACCTTGATAGTTTTCCGTTTTGCCCCGAAGCATTCGCGCCTTACCTTCCCCGAAAACATCTTTGTTCAGATTTTCATGAGCACCTTGATGCTTATTATCGCCTTCACCATCAGTGTCAGCAATGGGATAACCATTTTCCTTATTCCGCTGTACTACTACATCTGCTATCGGCAACTGTTCGGCTACAACTTCTGGGGGACAACCTGGCGTCTTGCCGTCTGTTTCCTTGTATGGTTCATTCTTGCCTTCTATGTTATAATCGCGGTCTTGGTATTGGTGGTACCCCAAAATGAATCGAAGAATCCTTTACTCGCCAGTTTTTTCGGTGTCGTCGAGACGACTTTAGCCACCGCTTTGCTGGTAGCCATACCCCTTTCTGTGGCCTACCTCATCAGCCGGAAAACAGCCAAAAGAAGACAGCAACCCTCGCTTTAGGGTTGTGCCATCCGTCGTCGGACATTGTTTTTTATCACCCTACACTTGTCAGACTATCAAGCATTAAACACCGTCGCAATTCCTTCCTGATAAAAAAAACTCTCTATGTCCGAAAAAAGTTGTACTTTTGCATCACGTTATTAATCTAAAAATATTAAAGAAATGGCTTACAAAATCACTGACGTCTGTGTTGCTTGCGGTTCCTGCATCGACCAGTGCCCCGTCGGAGCTATCTCCGAGGGCGACATCTACAAGATTGACCCCGACAAGTGCGCTAGCTGCGGCACCTGCGCCGACGCTTGCCCCACCGGAGCTATCGTTGAGGACTAATCCCAAACAGACAACAATCAAAAAGCGGTCCTGTCATCTGGCAGGACCGCTCATTTTTTATCTCCAAGACCTTGGCTCTGGCTCATTTCCGACAGACTAGACGAGGACGAACCTCAATAATCCTTTATTCCACAAACGCGGTGTTAGCAAAATGAGCGACAGGGTGCCGGAGGACCGGGGGTGCGCGGCGGCAGGCCCCCGGCCCACAACCCTCAGCTCATTCCACCACCAGCCGCTGCGTGCCGGTGCGGCGGCTGCGGGTCGTCAGCGTCACCAGGTACGCACCTGCAGGCAGCCCTTGCAGGTCCAGCACCTGCCGGCCCCCGCCGTCCACCTCGCGGCGCAGCACCTCGCGTCCCTTCCCGTCGGCCACCGTCAGCACCGCAGGGTACTCCTCGGCCCCAAGCGACAGCCCCACGGCCACGCTCCCACGCGCCGGGTTGGGCTTCAGCGAGAACAGGCACGCTCCCTCTTCCCAGCTCTCCTCCACACCGACTGTCTCAGGGTAATACGCCGTGTCACCCCACTCGCCCGACACCACCGTGTCGTGGACGTGGCACCGGTGGTCGCACAGCGAACGCACCCTCACCATGTACCGCCTTCCCGGACGCAACTCCGCACGCAGTATGTAGTCCGTCATCGTCGTCGTCGTACCACGGTGCCAGCCGTCGCCGCCCACTTCCGCATACTGCGTCTCGTAGCGGTCCGCTCCCTCGCACCGCTCCCACGTGAACCGGGGGCACCCTGACACCATCCCCGCATAGCGCACGCCATCCACCGCGCAGCACGACAGCGCCCCCGTGTCGGGCACCCCGACACCCGTGTGGAAGTACACCTCCTCGCTCCACTCGCCCCACACCAACGTGTCGTGCAGGTCGCACACGTGACGGCTCCTCGCACGACAACGAGCCTTGTACATCACCGTGCTGTCGAACGCCATGCGCAGCGTGCACTCCCCTCCTACGCTCATCACCGTGTCGCCCTCCGCGTACGCCTGCCCGTAGGGCGCGTAGTTCACCGCGTACGCCTCCGCGTTCACCCCCACAAGGCCCCAGTCGCTGGGCTCCATCTCCGTCCACGCGAACGTCGCGTGGGACATGTCCGCCTCCGTCACACGGAACGCCTCCACAGCTCCCGCCCGCAGCGGGTCCTCGTGCGGCGGATGCACACGCGCGCTGTCCTCTGGCGGCCGCACGATGGGGAAAAAACCGTGAGAAGTGTATTTATGGTAATACGGCACGGTTGCGGGATTCGCCAAGGGTTCCAGACACCTGTTGCACGCCCAGTCTATCAGCCCTGGGAAATAATACTTTTCTATACTCCATGTGCTGTCTAGCCCGTCCCCGATACATGTGGGATCCTGTGGGTCGTTAAAAGACGTTCTTCTCGATGTAAACCGAGGAGAATTGAAAAATAGGTCGGGATAGTATGGGTCGCCCTTTCTCCAATGGTTGTACACGTTCCATTCCGAATGGCTCACCCCCACGAAGAACCGCTTGCCCGCCGGCACCTGTATCGGCCTGGAAAAGTAGAACTCGTAGAACGGCAGGACTAACGACCCCGTCCACGGAAACTGAAAGTCGGCATACGACACGGGAGGCCGCTCGATGAAGCAGAACAGCTCCGCCGCCACCGTGTCCAGGTCGTAGCACCCGTTCACGCTGTCCGCGATATGGTCCTCCATCAGGTACACCCACAGGTATGGGTAACGGTCTATCCATTCCGATATCACCGCCACCCCGTACACCGTCACCGGGTGACCGGGCGTGTACGCGTTGCCCTTGAAGTCAAGAGTGGAGACACTACACCCATGCGTTCCCGTTGTGTAGTAGATATACACCGAACTCTCCGTGATTGGGGGCATAAACAGGTACTCTGGCGACCCGGCCGGTATCACTGGCCGCTGACCCGTCACCTGCCACACTAACGCCAGCAGCAATGCTGACAAAAACATTCGTTTCATTTTCTATACAGTATTAAGGTTCATTATTATCAA
>CAZTVH010000094.1:5177-8315 GCA_964616965.1 uncultured Bacteroidaceae bacterium
GTAGTCCTCCTCGTCATAACACACTCTGCCCGGACTAAAAGTGCCCAAATCGGTGACAAAGCCATACTTGCCACCCGTGGTGACAAAATAGCCGTTCTTCATCGCGTCCAACGACCCAAACTTTTGACGGAAGACATTGTCCGTGATGCCCGGCATTGTATATAGGGTGACCGGGTTGATCGGAATCACCGGGCAGAACTTGTCAGCGTAGTCGCCTATCGGCTGATAATAGTCACGGAAGAGCAGCACCAGCTTTTGAAAATAGGGGATATAGGTCACATCCTTGAATTCGGGATACGCGTTGCATCTCAGATGCTGGGTTAAGTCCATCGTGCGCGTTGCCAGGTCTATCGTCCTAATCGTGATAACATTCGACGGTGTATTCGTTTCGTCCTGCGTGACTATCACTATTTTGTCGTCATACAGGGCACAGGCACGGTAAAACGGTGTCCCACCGCTACTGCCAAGTGGAAACCTGTAGTAGCTATCGTAATCACTTGCTACTCCTGGATAATATGACCTTAGAACATCGTTATCCTTGTTGCAGATATGGAGGATTATGGAGTCTGTGACTCCTACTCTAATCCCCACAAATGCCACATAATTGGCCGTCACCACCACATCGTGGATCACTTCGTCGTGGTCCGTGGGGTTCATGATTCGTATGAGAGTTTGGTTTAGCGGATTGTTGGAGTAATAATAATAAAACGGGTACGACGCCTCCACGACCGTGTTCACCGTGCAAGTCGAATTGTGGTCGTTAGAATTGGTGTAGACGGGATGACGAAGATCGTTATAACGCGGAAACGGCTCATGGCCGTCACACGGATAGTTCAAGTCACTTACCAACAGAAACTTTGCACGTTTGATACCAAATACAGTCGTGTATTCAAACCCCTGGATGCGCTTAAGGTTCAGGTGCATCCAGTACGACGGATTGAAATAGGTCACGAGGACCGTTCCCGTGCCGAAGTTGTTGAGGTTCATCGCGACGATGGCCCCGGTCATAGCACTCGCAGACGCGTTAAGGAGTTCGTAGCCACACAGAAAGACGGAATCGTTCATGATGCACATGTCGTTCATCCAGTGGTTCTCCGCCAACGGAACGGTGGACACATCGTTCGTCACGACATTCACCAGCGACACATACGCATTCAAGCCGTCCTCATGGTAAACCACAACATGTTTAGTGCCATAGCTACGGACGATTGACTTAGAATCCAACTGTATCCCCGCGAATGAAAAGAGATACGGATATTGGGCTTTCGCCCCACTCCCCATGAGGAGGATGACTAGCACAACCGATTGCAGTGCAGCCTTCTGAATGTTTGTTAATATTTTTTTCATAGTTGTCGTTATTTTGCAAAGGTACGTTTTTTTTCGAACTTGTTACGCCTTATTCCTATCGGGGGTGCGGGGACCGGGGGTGCGCGGCGGCAGGCCCCCGGTCCCGGCTCCCGATTTCAGGCTCAGTTTATCACCAGCCGACGCGTGCCGGTGCCGACGGCCGTCGTCAGCGTCACGAAATAGGTGCCGGCGGGCAGCCCCGACACCTCCAGCGTGGCCCGGCGCGTCCCCGCCGACAGCTCGCGGCGCAGCACCTCGCGCCCTGCCGCATCGGACACCGTCAGCACGCCGCCCTCAAAGCCCTCGCCCTCGGTCTCGAAACGCACATCTCCCGACGCGGGATTGGGCTCCAGACGGAACTGGCGGCCATCCGCCACCGCCTCAACCATCCCCTCCTGTTCGACAGGCTTAAATATGGCAGAAAACGACATGTCCTGCGTCACGACCAACGAGCGAGGGTTGTCGGTCACAAGGTCGTTCCATCGCTCAAACCGGGCCCCCTCGTACGCCACCGCCTCAATCACCACCTCGTCTCCCTCATAGTAGATGCCCCCTCCCGTCACATAGCCCAACCTGTCGTTGTTGCTTTGTGCATTGACCGTATACACCGGCACCGCTGTGAAATAGGCCGTGAACGTCGTGTCGCGCCTCACCACATACTCCAGCGGATTGTCCGTGCTGCCGTTGTCCCAGTGGTCGAACAGGTAACGCCTGTCTTCCGGCACAGCCAGCAGCCTTGCCGTATCTCCCTCATAGTACACCCCTGCCCCCTCCACATGTCCCATCGTCCCGTCTCCGCTATACCCACCGATGCTGAAGCTGTCCGCAGCCTCAAAATACGCAGTGAAACAGGTCGTGTCACGGTTGATGTACACATACCTGGGCATACTGTCCACCCCGTCCTGCCAGTGGGAGAACCTGTAGCCGTGTCTCGGCGTGGCGGTGATGAGCTGTGTCGAGTTGCGCGACACCAGCGCCACCGGCCCCGCCGTCCCCTTCGCCGTGTCCGCCGATGTCACTACCAGGTCCACATAGTCCACTATCGGAAAGTACGACCCGAATCTTGGCGAACGCTGCACCGGATAGTCGAGATCACTCCACGCACCCGTCTGCGGATCCCATATCTTCGGGCGGTACCACGACGGCAACGGACACCAGCTAGTCCCCGGATTGCTGAAAACATAGCCGATTGTCACCGTCTCCACCGGCAGGTACTGATATGTGTAAAACGACCCCCCGTCGAAAGCATTCGCCCCGTTGTTTGAGGAGACGATGTAGAACGTCGAGTCCACTTGCACCGGGTTCGAAAACATCGCCTCGTACACGTACATATGCTCGAAACCCCACCTTTGTGTGTCCGCGTTCAGGGCTATCTTCATCACCTTCGGCGTGATGGTGTCCCACCGCGCCGAGTCGCACAGCACTATGCTGTCTTTCGATTTCTGAAACAGGTACACGTATTCTGGCAAATGCCACGGATACCTGACGATAGCGGTTATATTCCAGTTGATTGGCTCCGTCACCGCCGCCCCACACACAAACGTGGGCCGCTCCACATGCTGGGGCATAACCCTTATCCTGTCGAAACTAGCCCCACTCATAGTCTGCCCCATCACTAGTGCAGGCCTATACTCATCCCATGTTAAACGGTAAACAGAATCGTAAAACTCTGGCAACGTGTCGTACCACGGCGAATAATGATAGTTCCTGTACTTCCACTGCACCGTGTCCGTCACCTGCGCCTTCGCCACCGGCGTCAGCACAACGCTCAACACTAGGACAATCAATAAC
>CAZTVH010000095.1:0-6451 GCA_964616965.1 uncultured Bacteroidaceae bacterium
AACAATGGTCGGCGCGGGAAGTGTGACTGCAAGCCGTTGATAAAGAGTTACGCATTATTCAAAGAACTAGAGAACCCCGAAGTCGTCTTCAACATTGCACTTGATGGTTGGACTGTCACTTGGGCGAATGGCACAATCGACATTGCCCCAGAGTATCTATACGGTAATATGATTGGCTCATATCCAATCGACCACGATGCTGTTGGCTATGTGGCAGAACCTGAGGCCTGATTACCTCTCGATCAAATCTGAATATAAACGAAAGAAATCTACGCCAAGAGCCAAACTGATAGCCAGCAACTGTTGGGTGTCGATGGTGGGCTTGAGGAATATCTTCTGAACAGTACGCGGGTGGACATGTATACGTTCGGCCAGCCACTCGTTGGTGTGTCCTTGTCGCCGAAGCTCTTCCCGTATAATCTGTCCTATGTTTATCTGCATAAAAAAACCGCGAGTCTTTTTTGTCGGCACTCGAGGTTCTGGACTACCTATCAACCCAAACAAAGAAGCTCGCGATTACTCACGAGCGTTCCGCTTCTTTCCTGGATTGATAGCAAATACGAAATGGTCCAGATTTCGAGTGCTACTGTTGAAAGCAAAAACGCTTAGTATGTCTATGTTGTTTCTACTATCTACATGTGATAAGCTTTAGTTTTTGAATGTTGAAAGAGTTTTAGTTTTTAGTTTAAAAGACTCAGATTCTACCCGTGGCACCGCCCGACGAGGTAACGCCCGATGTGTTGGTTGTGGTGGGCTTCATAATCTGTATATACGAAGGCGACTTAAACGTCTGACCCGCCACCGACACCGACGGACGAATTCTCAGGCCCAGCTGCGACGAGGTACCCTGGCTGTTGAAACTGCTGGCAAATGTCTTCAGCGACTCTAACCCATTGGACGAAAAGAGGCGGTACAAATCCGTGCTCACCCCCAGCGGCACCGTGGTAGTCTTGCTGGCCGCGATGTTATAGTTCTGGTTGGTCACACCCGTGGCGAACTCGGTCTTGGCCACATCCAGGGCCCAGTCCATCATTGTCAGCAACGCATTCTTGGTGGTGGGATTCTTCACGTTGATGTTCACATTCAGTGCCAGTGGCACACTCTTGGTGGTGATGGCGGAGACCAGCTTCACCACATCCGTGGCTGAGATATTGCCGCTTGTCACATTCTTCACATTCACACCAGCCACCGACACGTTCGACACATCTTTCAGCGTATACTCGCAGTTGGCCAAATTGGCGATGCTTGACAAGTTGTTGGCCAAATTATCCAAAAAAGTGCACGACCCGCACAGCAGGCTGCAAGCAACAACTACAGCAACTAATGTTTTTTTCATCATAATAAAGTATTAAAAGTTGAATGTTGAAAAAAGAATTCGTTAATTTGTTAATTCGTAAATTCGTGAGTCAAATGAATTCGTTAATTCGTAAACGTGTTAATTTGTTAATCTGAATTCGTTAATGTGTTAATGCGTTAGTCAAATGATTTACACATTTACACATTTACACATTAACACGTTAACACATTCAATTATAGTTTTTACTTTTTAGTTTAAACGACTCAGAAGCCCATGCCGAACATCTGCCAGTATTTGTTCTCCAGCTGGCTCCAGGCGAAGGAGGTGTTCTCGTATTGCTGGCGGGTGAAGTTGTTGAGTGAGGCGTGGACGTCGGAGGTGCGGCCTATGCGGTCGTAGCGCGATGCCTCGCGTTCGAGGGCTTCGAGGCTGCCGAAGGCCTTGTCTTCAAGACTTTTCAGTTCGGCCTGCATGGAGGCTTTGGTGCGTTGCCAAGCGACGGTGGCGAGCTTGTTTGCCTTGCGGTATTTCCAAAGTACGGCATCGGGGTTGTACTCTTTGTGTCCGCAGATGCTGTAGGGCTGGGGCAGCTCGGTGGTGCCGCAGAAGATGGGCACGCGGGGCGACTGGCCGGGGTTGTCGACCGACATCCAGCATACGCCGCCCACGCAGTCGGGCAGCCAGTCGCGCAGCTGGGCCACGAAGGAGTAGGAGCACCATGCCACGCTGACGGTGCGGCGGAACTGGATGGTGCCGGGGGCTATGGTATTGAGCGTCTTCTGCATAGCGGAACTGAGCCAGGGGTTGGCAACGGGGCTGATGATGGTGTCCTCGTAGGTCTTACCGTTCTTGTCTTTACGACTGACAGGCATTTTGACGTTCTGGCACATGTCGAGGTCGGTGCCCTCGTAGGTGCTGCGGAAGAGTTCCATCACCTCGCGTACGTCGACATCCTTGTCAGGACGCACGGAGAAGGGCAGTTCGGGCATGTCCATAGTGAGTTGTAGCGAGGGGGCAAGGCGGCTGAGGATGAAGTATTCGCGCTCGCGGAAGTTCTTGCCGTTGGCATAGCTGGCGTTAAAGGCTTTCCAGAAGATGAACTCGCCTTTGCCGTCCCACAAGCCATAGCGACGGGCGACGCTCTCGATGTTGTCGGAGCACATGAAGTATTCGGTGTTGCCACGTTGCAGGCGGCCTATGCGGGGGATGTTGCAGCTGACGCCCACTTGGTCGTCGGGGATGCGCTGGGCAGCCCATACGCCGCCGATGTTGCCCTTGCCTTCTCCAAGGATTTCCATCTGCCACACCTCTTTGGTGTCGGCGATGGTGATGCACTCGCCAGCGTCGGCATAGCCGTAGATTTTAATCAGGTCGCCAATGAGGCGGATGGCATCGCGAGCGGTGGTGCAGCGTTGGAGGGCGATGCGTTCAAGTTCCTCGATGAGGAACATGCCGGCAGGGTTTTTCAGTGTGTCGGGGCCGCCGAAGGTGCTCTCGCCGATGGCCAGCTGGTGCTCGTTGAGGCAGGGGTAGGCGGTGTTGAGGTAGGCGTATGTGTGTGCCGCTTCGGGGATGGCACCTGCCAGACGCACGCCGGTGGTGTCGCCACGGAAGGTGGTATGGAGCGTGCCTTTGTAGACCAGGTGAACCTCGCCTGCCTCGTGGTCGGCAGCGGGTTCCATGTACATCCATGTGCGGTAGCGGCCGTCGCAGGTGTGCGAGGTGATGACGCTGCCATCCTTGGAGGCTCGTTTGCCTACCATGATACTGGTGCAACTCTGTCCGTCGAATTCGGGTTGGCTGATTTCTTGTCCTCCAGCAGAGAATACGAATGCCAACAGGGCTAATGATAGTAATACTTTCTTCATGGTGTTATACTTTTTTATATTTTATTGTCGTTTATTATATTGTAGAATACTTGTGCGGCTAAGGGGATAAGCTCGTCGGGGAAGTCGTAGTCGGGATGGTGCAGTTCGGCGTGCTTTTCTCCTGCTCCGATGCCGAACATGGCTCCGGGATAGTGCAGCAGGTAGTTGGCAAAGTCTTCCGACCAGCGGAATGGGGTGAGTACATACTGGCTGCGGCAGCCGCACACCTCTTCGATGTGTTCGACGTTCAGCGAGTTGTTTTCTGTGGCACGGAACGGCTCGACCAACGCGTGTTGCATCTGCAAGTGATGATGTGCCGCAATGGTGCTGACGGTGGCGATGGCATCGGAGAGGAAATGTTCCATGCAGTCGTTAGTAAAGGCACGCAGGGTGAACATAATCTCTGCATTGCCTGCCGAAGTGCCAAAAGCCTCTTCGCCAAGGTGGATGCAGATGAGGGTGGCTTGGCGGAATGTGTCGTTAGTGGCGTTGGGTTGGCTGTTCATCCTGCCCACCTGTTGTATGATTTCTGCCACGGCGATACCGGGGTTGATGCCCTTTTCGGGAGTGGAAGCATGTGTTTCGCGACCCATCAGGCGGAACACGATACCGGTAGAGGCGGCGGCAAAGGTATGTCGGTTAAGCACCACCGTGCCAAGATGGAATCCCGGCAGGTTGTGCAGGCCGTATATGGCGCGGATGTTGTATTGTTGCAGTATGTTTGCGTCGATAATCTTCTGCGCACCCAGTCCTGTTTCTTCTTCGGGTTGGAAAATCAGCATGACGTTCCGACCAGTGGGAATGCCCCGCTGGGCGATATATTCAGCCAACTGCAGCAGTATGGTGGTGTGCCCGTCGTGTCCGCAACGGTGCCCGATGGGCAGGGCATCAATGTCGCCCCGTATGGCAATGGTGGGATGCGACGGTTCCTTGCCCCAAACGGCTACGACACCGTATCCGCCCACATGTGTATAGACCGTGTCGGGACGATACAGCGCAAGTTGTCGCACTACGAGGTCGTGTGCGTAATGCTCGTCGCCCGATAGGCCGGGGTGGGCGTGTAGGTCGTGTCGTATTTCAGTCAGTGTCATTGGTGGTTGCGTACTAGTTGTTTGAATGTTTCGCCCCGCTGCTCGAAGTTCTTAAAGCTGTCGTAGCTGGCGGCGGCAGGGGAGAGGAGACATATTGTGCCGACAGTGGTGACTTGAAAGCACCAGTCGACAACTTTGTTGTAATCATCTTCTTGCAGCACTCGTATGCTGTCGGGCTGGCCGCCAAGGGTGTGCCGTAGGCCTTCGAGTATTCGTCTGCCAGCCTCGCCTACAAAGGCCACATTCTGCAGAGTGGCCGGTGCCGAAGCCAGCAGGCTGATGAGCGCACCGTAGTCTATTCCCCGGTCATAACCACCGAGTATCAGTGTCTCCACCTCCTTCAGGGCCTCCATCGCGGCGATAGTGGCCTGCGGTATGGTGCTGATGGAGTCGTTGTAAAAGGTGATGCCATCGTATGTCCCTACCAGTTCCAATCGGTGGGGCAGCCCTTTGAACGAGGCGAGGGCTTCGGCAAATTGGCTTTCACTCACCCCCATCAGCGCGCATATTTGCTTGGCAACAAATATGTTGCTCATATTGTGTTCACCCCTGAGTGCGGTCTGCAGGCTGTCTATGCCTGCTCGGTGGGCTTCCTGTATCGAATAGGGGTGTGGCGTTGTGGCTACAGTGGGTCGACACATGTCGACGATGCGTGCGAGGTCGTCGCTGTCGGTGCAGTAGAAGCAGTGGTCGCCAGCTTCTTGCTTCAGCATCATCTGCATCTTCGCCATTTGGTAGCCACGGTAGTCGTGGTAATGGTCTAGATGCTCTTGATATAGATTGAGGATGGCTCCTATATGTGGGGCGCGGTGTATGTTCTCCAGTTGGTGGCACGACAGCTCTGCAACCACAATGCTGTGCTTGTCCAGCTGCTCTATGATGTCGAATAGCGGTATGCCTATGTTGCCTGCCAACAGCACGTTGTGCTCCCGTCCTAGGCTCTGCGACAGCACATGGTGTATCAGCGACGTGGTGGTGCTCTTGCCCTTGGTGCCGGTCACCCCGACAGTGATATCGCCATACACCTGCAGAAACAGGTCAGTCTGTGAGCTGATGGTGTCCAGTGCGCACCGTCCCTCGAACTTCATGGTTGGTATGCCGGGCGATTTGATGACAAGGTCGTATGCGGGGGCTTGGGCTAGGGCGGCGAATATCTCGTTGTCGTCCGTGGCAATGGTGATACGTTCGGCTGGCACAAAGCGTTGCAGCAGCGTGTGGGTGCTCCGTCCCTCACGCCCATAGCCTGCTATCAGGATGCGCTTGCCGTCCAATAGCTCTTCAAACCGCTCGTGCCTGTACATATCTGTGTAATAGTGCTAGTTCTTCGTCGTTTAGGTTGTGCTCTGCCGACAGGGTGTCCAATTTCACGTCCCATGCAGGGTGGTAGGCGTAGTCCTGTAGCAGGGCGGGGCGGCTGTCGCCATACCAGCGGCGCAGTGTCATTGCCAAGGCTGTATGCACCTCGCCGATGGTGCCCACGCATTCGAAGGGCTTGGTCTCAGCCTGTCCTGTCAGTTGGTCAAAGTAGGGTTTCAGCTCCATGTCGTCGAGCATCGCCTTCCCGAAGATGCTGTTTAGCCGCTTTGGGGCGATAAAGGGCGACAGGATGATATAGGCAAACAGGCATTTGGCACATTTGCCGCACCATACGTCCTGCTTGCTGCCCGCGTTGCAGCTGCGGAATATGTCGTAGTACTTCTCAAACTGGCTGAAAAGCATGGCAATCTGTAGCTCCGACAGCGGGCGCAGGAAACTGAAGTATTCAGCCCCTGTCGGCAGATGCTCCGCCACATATTGGCGGAAGTCGTTCTCAAATTCCAGCCCTTTTGAATACTGGTGGTTTACTGCTGTGCCCACCACGGTACTCTCATTGGCACTGTTCTCGTTCGAGAGGGCTATGCGTCCGTGGCCGCTCAGTTGTGCGGTCAGTAGGGTGTAGAAGGCCAGCATCGCGCTGAATGGCGTATGCCCGTTCAGGCAGCCCCGGCTGTTGAGCTGCAGCAGTAGGGGGTCGATACTGCGGTGGATGACCAGCACGTCGTCCATCGTATATCCTGCCGCCTCAATGCAGCCCACTGTGGCACCCCGTGGGTTCATAATGAGGGGTATCACCCGCCCTTTGTCTTGTTCGGTCAACAACTCCAGCGTCACCACCGAGTCCTTCCCACCTCCGATGGGAACTAGGTAGCATTGAG
>CAZTVH010000095.1:6551-8261 GCA_964616965.1 uncultured Bacteroidaceae bacterium
CATGAAGTCCTCCATCGTGGCGTGTATGCCGTTGGTATAGAAGTATTCGCCCAGCCCGTTGAAGTAAATCTTCTTCCAGAATGCTATTTGGCTATCGTCCAATGTGCCGCATGCCACCCTGACAATGGGCGGGCAGTAGCATTTCCAGTAGCTCACCAACTCTATCATGCCGATGTTGAACACCAGCATGTCCATTACTTCTTTGGGCTGTTCAAATTGGAGGAAACTGCGTGTGGGAATATATGCTGTGGGTTGGAAACAGATGTCCTCGCCTATACGAAACTTAAAAACGATGTGCAGTCCGTCGGGCTGCACATCGTATCCGTACTTCTCATAGACAAACTCAGGGTATGTCTGACGGAAAGTGTCGTATTTTGTCTGGTTAGACATTCATTACTTCAACTTAAACTCGCTTACGCCAATCAAGTTGCCGTTGGCATAGAGGTTCACACGGTAGATACCCGACTCAAGTTCCATCTCGTCGTCCTTGCTCCAGTTCATGTCAAACTGGCGGCTGTCGCCCGTGAACTCGAAGGCCTGCACGGTGGTGTAGGTGGTACGCACACCGTTGGCATCAAACTTCTGCTCCACGGTGCCGTTGTGCAGCACCACGTTGGATGGCGAAGAGATAGAGGCATAGATGGTGACGGTGCCGGGCTCAACCACGTTGTTGGCCAGCAGGTGACCCTCGATGCGGAAAGCGTTGGTGGCAGAAGCACGCGATGTGGGGCGGCCCGTGCCGTTGCTGAGGCGTTTCAACGGGGTGACGTTGATGTCGGCGGCCGAAAGCACCGATGCACGGCTCACCTTGGCTGCCATCTTGGCATTCTCAACGGCCACATTCTCAGCGTTACGCTTGATGGCGACAACCTCGCTGCGCAAGCTGTCGTTCTCGTTGCGCAAAATGCGGTTCTCGGCACGCAGGCGGTCAATCTCTTCCTTATAGTCTTCGCATTCGGCCTCCAATTTTGCAAGTCTCTTATTGATGGCCCCCTTGGTCTTAGCCACATCGTTCTTGGTGTTGGCAGCGGCCTTTTCGGCAGCAGTCTTAGCATCGCGGGCTTCCTCGTTGGCCTTGTTCACGAGGGCAATCTGGCTGGCAAGCTCCTCCTGCAGACGGGCAATCTCGTTCTGCTGGGCCGACACCTGGCCTTGCAGCAGGGCAATCTGTGCGGCGGCTTCGGCACTGGCGGTATTCGTGCTCTCGGCACGCTGGCCAAGCAGATAGGCCATGTGGGCGGTCAGCGAGTCGTTGATGTTGGTGAGGACAACCTTGTCGTTCGACAGGGCAGCGATTTTCGCATCCTGCTCGTTCACCAAGCGGCGCAGGCGTGCTATGGTCTCCATGTCGCCAAAGCCCTCGGTATTGCGCAGGGCCTCCAGCTCGGCAGTCTGATTGTTGAGACGCTGCTGCAGTTGGGCAATCTCAGCCTTCTTGGCCTCCAGCTGGGCATTCAACTTTCTCAGTTTGGCGTTGCTGACACCGCTGCCACCCTTGCCGCCTCTGGTGGCCTTGGTGGCGGTACCCTTGGTGCCGCAATTGTTCAGTTGGTCAATCAAGTTTTGAATTTCCGCGGCCTGGGCCTGGATGGAGCTGTCGCGCTCGGCTAGCTGCTGGGTATACTCGTCGCAGCTCTGCTGCATCTCCTGATATTCCTTCATAATTTCGTCCAAACGAACCTGCATCTCATGCACCGATGGCCCGTTTTG
>CAZTVH010000096.1:0-8149 GCA_964616965.1 uncultured Bacteroidaceae bacterium
AGTGCTTGGCGATGGGGCCTTTGGCGCGGAACTCGCCCATGTGGCTCACGTCGAATACGCCCACGTTGTTGCGGACATTGTTGTGCTCTTCAACTAATCCGGTGTACTGGATAGGCATGTTGTAGCCTGCAAACTCGGCCATCTTCGCACCCAGCGAGATGTGCAAATCGGTGTAAGGAGTGGTTTTCATCTTATTGATTTATTAATTATTATAAATATATTCGTCAATACTGCAATTTGCAAATATACACTTTTTCTGAGAAATATCACACTTTCGAAACAAAAAACTTTGCCATGTTCACATTTTATTCAAAAATGAGCAATCCGACTTGTGCGGTTTAGCCTTTTGAAACTCACTATTTTGCGTTTCGGTTCAACTGTCGATTGATTATCGTTCGATTAGGTTTCGTTTGTGTTTGACAAACGAACTGCAATGGAGCGATATTGTTAATTCATCGGATTAATAGTTGGTGATGTTGACTTGTCGGCATGCCTGCCTTGGCTTTTGGGCTACAAAAAAAAGGAGGTGCCCCAAAGAGCTATTGGGACACCTCTGTGTGGATTGCCGTCAGCTATTATCTGACGAGGATTTTGACGGGTTTTTCGCCCGCGATGCGGACGAGGTAGACACCGCTGTGTGGGAGGTCGAAGGTGGCGTCCGCGGGATGTTGGGCTGAGGAGCCTGCAATGTGGCGGCCCATGAGGTCGAAGATGTGTATGGGCTGCTGTTGTGCGCCTTTGACGGTGAGACGTAGGTTGTGGGAGGTGATGATGTAGCCCCCTGCGGGGTTGTCGTCGTCGATGCCGAGGGTTGAGAGGAAGTAGGCAATGAAGATGGTGTCTTGTGTGAGGATGACGGAGCGGGGGTTGTCGGTGTTGTTGTCGTGCCAATGGGAGAATTGGCTACCGCTGTGTGGCAGGGCGTAGATGAGTATGGTTTCGCCGGGCTGGTAGAGTCCGGTGCCTGACACTTGGCCCAGGTTTTCGTTGTCGGAGATGATGCAGGCGTAGACGTGGTCGGGGTCGATAGGGCAGGCTGTAAAGCGGATGTTGTTGCGGAACATGTGGTTGGTACGAGTGCCCTTGATGGTGTCTTGTTCGGGGTCGGGGTCGATGTTGGATGAGTTGTAGCATAAGGATTTGTAGTCGGTGGTGGGGTGGGTGTAGAATTTGTCTCCCGGATAGCTTGGCGTGTTGGAGTTGTCGTCGATGGCAACGACGAGGTTGTCGATGCCGTTGTAGTGGAACAGGGTGTCGAGGATAAATCTGTTCCAGCCTTTGGTGAAGTGGAGGGTGCCTGTGTAGACAGGGGAGAGTTGGCTG
Organism: uncultured Bacteroidaceae bacterium; assembly: GCA_964616965.1. Lineage (GTDB taxonomy): Bacteria > Bacteroidota > Bacteroidia > Bacteroidales > P3 > Colimorpha. Next base: position 1,324 of record CAZTVH010000096.1, read on the forward strand.
AGTGGGACGGGGTCGATGGAGTCGGCGAAGTGGTCGAGAGTGGTGTGGCCGAGGTAGATGGTGCAGTTTTCTTTGTGGAGGGTGGTGATGTAGGCATAGTGGAATTCGATGGTGGAGATGTTTTGTTGAGAACCCACTTCGGAGGCCAGGAATATTTGCTGGGAGTAGTTGTAGTTGGCGTTGTTGGTGAAGGGGAGCCCGGTGTGCTCGTTGTTGGTATTGGAGCCAAGGGTTTGTGTTACCGAGTTGTTGCAGAGCTCGGTGTGGAATGAGGAGGAGAGGGTGTAGGAGGTGCTGTCGGCATAGGTGTTGGCATTGATGGGGTCGTAGAGGGCGCGTACGGACCATTCGTAGACGGTGTTGGGTTCGAGGCCTGTGATGGTGGTGTGGGTGTTGCGGAGGAGGAGGTATGTGTAGTCGTCGTCGCTGCCTTCACGGCGGTAGCGGAGTCGGTAGGCGTCGGCGTTGCCGCCCCAAGAGAGGGAGGCGGTGACGGTGGTGATGTTGTAGTGGTTGAGGTTGGCGGGTTTGGTGCGGTTGGTGTAGCGGAAGGAGATGGTGTTGCCGGGTATGGTGATGTTGGAGATGGAGAAGGAGTAGTCGCGAGAGCCGTCGGTGAGATAGGGGAATGGGTTGGTAGAGGGGGAGAATTCGGTGCGGCGGCTGATGGAGGAGAAGAATGCGTTGTTGAGTTGTCCGTTGGTGTTGTTGTCGGTGGCGTCGGGGCGGAAGATCCATATTTCGTCGAATCCGTCTTCACCGTTGTATCCGGCATTGCCGTTGAAGCGTGTGTCGATGCGGTAGACGAGGAGGCCTTTGCCCGGGAGGGTCTTGTCGAAGAGTTCGGTGTTGTCGCGGTATTCGACGACATAGAATTGGTCGGGGTCTGCACTGGGGAAGCGGTAGATGTTGGTGCCGGGTACGGAGTCGGAGACGGAGTGCAGGGTGTAGGTGCCGGGGGTGGTGATGAGGGGGATGCTGTCGAGCCAGTTGCCGTATTTGTATTTCATGTAGGCGCTCATGTTCTGTGGGGGTTTGGAATTGGAGGCCATGAGGTCCCACTCGCCGACGGGTGAGATGTCGGTGCCTACGTTGTAGCGGTAGAGGTCTGGGGCACCGAGGGAATGGAACATTTCGTGGCAGAAGGTGCTGGGGCCGAAGTAGTCGGATCCTGCGCCTTCGAGTGCGAAATTGAAGGTGTTGACCTGTTTGCCGTTGATGAATACGTCGTGGGTGTAGAGGTTCCATTTGTGGGGCCAGAGGAGGTCGCTCCAACCGGTGTAGGTGCCTTTGACGACGAAGTTGACGTTGTCGATGTAGCCGTCGTTGTCGCAGTCGAGGTTATAGTGTGTCGGCACGGGAGAGGAGTCGTTGATGTAGTTGACGGCATCGACCAGCAGTTCAAACTCGCGGTCGGTGCGTTCGCTGTAGTTGGTATAGCCTACGGTGTTGGCCTCGGTGTAGGGCATGTAGTAGCCGCGAGGATGGGGCGATTGGTAGGAGCGTATGGTGTTGCTGTCGGGGGTGGGGGCGTAGTAGGTGCGGACAAAGAGTTTGTTGTAGGAGACGTGTTTGAAGTAGTTGTAGACCGAGGTGACGTTGGCACGGGAAGAGTCGCTCCACATCTGGTCGATGGATGCGAGGGTGCGCGAGTAGTTGGAGTCGTCGGCGAAGCGGATGAAGATGACCAGGTTGCAGTAGTCGCCGTGGTTGCGACCGCTGGTCTTGGGTTGGGGTATGCGGTATTGTTCGGGTATTTCCCAGACTTTGCGCCGTTCGAGCCATTCGGCTTTGGTGATTTGCAGGCCGGGTTGAATGCCGAGGGTTGAGGGGTCGACGGAGCCAACGAGGTGGGTCGAGGGTTGGATGCCGCCAGTCGGCGAGGGTATGGCATAGACCCAGTAGCCGGCGCGGTTTTGGACGATGGTGTAGCCGTCGGCATCGTGGAAACGATGGTAGCATTCGTCGCCGGTGACGAAGAAGTGGAGTGTGTCGCCCGAGGGTTGGATTTGGTTGACGGGCATTTTCTGCACATAGACGGCCTGGGCAGTGAATGATGTTGCCACAAGCAGTGTGCAGAGCAGTGCTCCGAGGAAAGGAAACTTAATAAATATGGATAGGGAATTGTTTTACATTATGTAATTACTATTAATTGCTATCAATGAGCCGATAGACGGATTTGTTTAGGCTTATTGCCTGAAGAATGCCGCGCAGGGCGAGGTAGGCCATGAAGGCGGTCCAAAGGATGTTGTTCCAACGGATTTCGACTAGTGGGGTGACGGGTGTGTCGCCTAAAAGCAGTCGAGTGCCAAGGTAGTAGATGGCAAAGAATGCCAGAGTGGCTGCGAACATGCAGTTCCGCATGGCACGCGAGGCGGTGGCCCCGACGAAGATGCCGTCGAAGAGGAAGGCCGCAAATCCACAGACGGGAATGACGAGGGTCCAGAACATGTAGGTTTTGGCACCATCGATGATGGTGGCATCCTTGCTGAAGATGCGGAGAAACCAGTCGCCGCCTACGGCATAGAGCAGGGTGAAAAGCAGGGTGAGTGCGAACCCCCAAAGCAGTAGCAGACGGACCGACAGCCGAAGCGAACGGCTGTCGCGGGCACCGATATAGCGTCCCACAAGTGACTCGCCTGCATAGGCGAAGCCGTCCATGATGTAGCTGAAGAGGGTGAAGAATTGCATGAGCAGGGCGTCAATGGCTAGCACTTCCTTGCTGATGTGGCCGCTGGCGGCAGTGGTGAAGGTGAATACGGTGGCGAGGCAGACGGTGCGCAGGAATATGTCGCCATTGACCTTGAAGAAGTGGCGCATCTCGTTCCAATGCAGGGAGTCGGCGATGATGGCTTTGGCCGAAGCGCGGTAGTGCGAAAAGACCCATCCATATTTTTTCACCATGAAGAAAAGCCCCACTGCCAGACCGCTGTATTGGGCGATGACAGTGCCGAGGGCCACGCCTCGGATGTCCCAGTGCAGCACCAGCACGAAAATCAGGCTGCAGGCGATGTTGACAGTGTTGAGGAAGATGGCTATCCACATGGGCAGTTTTGCATTCTGCATGCCGATAAACCATCCTTTGACGGCGTAAAGCCCCAATGTGGCAGGTGCCGCCCAGATGCGTACAAAGAAGTAGGCGAGGGCTAGCTGAAGGACATCGGGACCGTCTTTTACTTGGAATATGAGCAGGGAGAGCCGGCTAAGTGGCCATTGCAGAATGAGTAGGAGCAACGCTACCGCCAAGGCACTTGTGATGGCGCGTACAAAGATGCGCACAGCCTCGTTCATGTCGTTGGCCCCGTAGGCTTGGGCGGTGAAACCGCTTGTGCCCATGCGTAGGAAGCCGAAGTTCCAATATATTAGATTGAATATTTGTGTTCCAATGGCTATGGCTCCTAGATGAGCCACGCTCAGATTGCCTACGATTGCCATATCCACCATGCCAAGCAAGGGTACGGTGATGTTGGTAATGATGTTAGGCAGGGCGAGGCCCAGAATGCGCTTGTTCATTGGGGTGGGGATTAGTGAATAGTGATTATCGATGAGCGGATTGGGGCTGACTTGTACGTCTTTCGGTTCAATAATCACTATTCGCTATTTGTCATTGTTGTAGTTCGCACTGGGCGACGTTGACTATTTCGCGTGTGGCTTTGTTAGATACAAAGGCTATCACATGGCAGTTGGCCGGGTTCCATGTTTCGCTGATGCCGAAGGGGAGGAGAATCATGCGCTTGGTGCCTTGTTTGCCGTCGGCCACCACATCGATGCCCCAAGCATCGGTCACCACATCGCGCAACACATGGTTTTGCTCGTAGTTCTCAATCTCAATGATACCGTCGGGGGTCTTGCTTTGTTGGCTGGTGTATATTTTGTCTTCAATAACCAGCAGGGTGAGCGACAGGGGGTCGGCAACGGTTTGGTTGAACTGGATATGCACCTCGGCGTTGTAGTTGTCGCCATCTTTGGCACAGGCAAGAGTCATGCCCACTTGGGGCGTGGCATTGATGGTGGCATCGATTTTGTCGTCGAAGCGGGCCTGAGGGTCGATGATGTCGAGGCTGCCCACGTCGGCTTTGCCACGATTGAGCAAGGCGGAAGGCAGGTTTTGCGATGGGGAGAAGAAGGTGTTGAACCATGTGCTCCCTTTCTCTGTACGGAGGTCTTGTTCGCCATGTAGGGGCTTGCCAAAATTGTTGGGCACATGTATGGCGGCAACAATCAGTTGGTCGCCATATTTCTCGCCGAGTTCGTGGAGCACCACATCGGCATTGGGACAATTAACGCAACGCACGCCTGTGTATTTCTCAACAAAGGCGCGCTGCACGGCGGGGATGTCGGCCTCGCTGTCGTACCATGTGCCAGAAGCACCGGCAAAGACCACAAATTCGTCTTCTGCAATCTTGTCGCAGGCGGTGAAGAGTAGCAGGGTGGCAGTTAAAAGGGATAGTATCGAAAAACGTCTCATATCGAAAATGTTCTTTATTGGGTTATTAAAAGGATGTTGTAAGGCTGAATGTGAGGCCGTTGCTGGCAGGCACCTGACGGCACACGCCGCCAATGCAGAGCAGTCCCTCGCGCTGTTTGCCGTAGCCGAGCTGCAGACGGGTGGCGTCGTGGGTGTATCCCACACTGATGTTGTAGTAGTTGACGCTATTGAACTTCAGACCTTCATCCAGTTTGACCGACACAAACCAGGCACTGGTGAAGTTGTATTCCACCAGCCCCATAATCCAGTCGCCGCAACGCTTGTCGTCCACGTTGGGGTCGTACTGGCTGTCGCTACCCATCCATTCCGCCTCAAAACGGAGCACATTCTTTTTGTTCACTTTCCATGTCAGGTCGCCTACCACCACATGGTTGTGGTGCAGCGGGCCGTGGTGGCCTTCCACTACGGGGTTGAACACTTGGTAGCCATAGGTGCAGGTGAGTTTGACGGCCTTGCTGAGTTTCTTTGCCACCTCAAGTGAGGCATTGGCATAGTAGAGGTCGCCTGTCTTGAACCAGTCCGACTCATAGCCCCGTGTGCCCGCACCGCCGATGTTGTTGGTGTCGAGACCTGTGATGATGGAGCCGTTGATGTGGATGTCGGTGCCGTATTTGCCACCCAGCAGAGTTTCTTTCTTTATCTTGTACATCACGTCGCCCTGCAGTCCCATCTCGCCTGTGGTCTGAGTGGCGTAGGGATACATGCTGAGGAAGGCGTAGGTGTGTTGCTTGGTGATGGCGGGGATGTAGTTGATGTAGAGCATCTCGCCACTTTCGCTGCGCACCGATTTGAAGCTCATGTTGTCCACTCGTTTGGCCTGCACATTGGCACTGAACCCTTTCTGCGAGTAAGTGGCGTTCACCATCAGGGCTTCGCCTTCACGGTAGATGAAGTTGTTCATGATGCTTGGGTCCTGACCTTTGTGGGCATATTCCGCCTGCAAGCCCCAGCCAGCGTAGGCCAAGTCCATGCGCACTGCGCCGGCTCCTACGTTGAGGGGGAGGTTGAGGCGATAGGAAGGGTTGTTGGGGAAAGCGATGGTTTGGTCGTCCTCATACTTGCTGACAAAGCCTGCTCCAAGGGTGGCACGCAGCTTGCTTTCGGCCATGCATTTGACAATGCTGTTGAGGTTCACTTCTCCGTCGATGCCGCGCACCAAGCCATCGGCATAGTTCCAAAAATAGCGTTGCTTACCGGCAAGTGCCTTGATGGTGACACCGTTGAATGGACGCAGGGTCACATTCAGCCCGCGCAGCGAATTGTCGATGCCAAGATAACGGTCTTCGTAGGCTCGCAGAATCATGCCGCTGCCAAACTGCTCGTAGAAGTTGCCAGCGGTGACGCTGAGTTTCTCGCCTTGGTAGCTGACAAAATAATTGGCAATGCCTTCGCCCTTGTAGCGGTTGTCGAAACCGAGCATGGGGTTCTGATAGGCTTCGAACCGAAGGCCTGCGCTGAATCCGCCATTGGTGTAGAGTATGTCGGCACGGGCATTCATCAGCAGCCATTCGGGTACATCTTGTGCCCCAATTATGCTGTCGGCACTGCTTATCTGACCATCCAGCTGTATGTTACCTGTCACATGTCCGCCCATAATGCCTTGGGCAGATGCTGAATTGAGAATTGAGAATTGAGAATTGAGAATTAGGCTGACGCATACAATCGTGCGTAGGTATTTCGAGAGTGTCTTCATTTTTTGAATGTGTTAACGTGAGAATGTGTGAATGTGTAAATCATTGATTAACGAATTAACACATTAACGAATTAACGAATTCTTTCAATTTCCCATTTCCATAGCCGCCTTCTTGACTACTTCAAGCAACTCCTCTTCGCTGCCCTCCACAAACGAGGTGTGCTGCCACACTATCTCGCCCTTGCCGTTGACGACAAAGGTGTGAGGCACGTTCACCACGTTCATGGCGCGTTTGAAGTCTTGGTTTTGGTCGAGATACACTTCGTATTCCCAGCCGTTGCCGTCTACATGGGGTTTCACGCGTGCCGCACTGCGGGCATCGTCAATGGAGATGGCCACCAGTTTCACGCCAGTCTCCTCTTGCCACTCTTCGTACACCTCTTTGATGGTGTTCAACTCGCGATTGCAGGGCTTGCACCATGTTGCCCAGAAACTGATAATCATAGGCTTTCCATCGTTTTGTATGGCAGAGGTCTGCACCGAGGTGCCATCCAACGCCTTGATGGTGATGTTCTGTGGGAGTTGGGCATTCTGTGCTAAGGCTATGCCGCCGAGTGCAATACATGCAAGTGTTAGGATTAACTTTTTCATGGTAATAATGATTGTTTATTTCTTTAGTATTACTTTCTGTATTATTCTTGTAA
>CAZTVH010000097.1:0-4332 GCA_964616965.1 uncultured Bacteroidaceae bacterium
TGTTTCCGCCACATTTCAACGCGACCCACCCGGTGGTGGCTGTCTACTCTTATAACAAACCCCTCATATCTTTTATATTTTACCTTTCCTTTAACCTTTTATTTAGGTAAGCTAAATAAAAGGTGAGTAAAATAGAAAGTAAATGAAAGATAAATAGAGAATATATCACTAAGTAACAAAGGGACTTTTCTTACGCAAAAAAGGGCGTTTGAAACGCCCTTTATGGAGTAGGAAGTTGCAACTGATAACGATTTATAGGGTCTTGACGATATGGAGGGTATGCCTGTCGGTAGGCGAAATGAGGGTGAGCAGATATACACCTCTTGGCAGGTCGGACAAGGAGATGGTTGTTTGCGTGCCCGACAACGGAATGGCACGAAGCTTGCACCCTTTCAAGTCAGAGAGCACGGCATCATATCTTACTGAGGACATGGGAAAAAGCACAGTCACTTGGTCAGTAGTGGGATTGGGGTAAACTGAAAATTGAGAATTGGAGATTGAACTATGGGTATCATGTATGCCTACTTGGGTTGTGTCAATCTGGGTGGTATCTACTTGTGTAGTGTCCACATTGGTTGTGTCTTGATGTGTGGTGTCGGTCGTTTGTCTGAGCCAAAAACTGAGGGTGTCGAAGACCACACGTTGCACTGCCTCGCGGATAGTGACGGCTTGGGCCGCTTCAATTTCGGGTTGATAGGTGATGCCTTGCGGACTGCGATGGAAAATCAAGGTATAGAAGGCACAGGCGGCGGCATAGCTACCCGCCAGCGAGGGATGGCTCTCGTCGGGTTGGTAGAGCTCAATCTCGGGGTTGTTGGTACGCAGGTAGCGCCACACTCGGCCTACAGGGCAGACCGAAGCATCGTATTGGCGCGCCATATACATGTAACGCTCGTAGAGCATGCTGTCCATGCCCTCGTAGCTGCCGAGCACGGGGAAATAGGGGGCATTGCGTTCGTCACCATTCTTTCTGCCCCACGTCATGTAGAACATGGCCTCGCCATCGGGATTATTGGTATAGACGGCTTCAACCAACTGCTGGGCATAGGGGAACACCTCAACCTCCACCTGAGACTGGGGAAAGGAGGGCAGCTGGATCTGTTCTTGAAGCACTACCACATCCCAGCCACCTTGTTGGATAAGGCTCATGGAACGGTTGGTGCAATGCTGCTGAAAGGTGCAACCGCCGGGGGTGTTGCTCTCATACTCTAACGCGTCGCCAGCACTCTCTGCCACCCTTTGCACCAACTGGGGAAGGTTGTTGACATCGGTATAGCTGTTGCCGATGAAGAGCACACGTTTGCGCTCGCCTTGTGCCATCAACATGGTGACACATAGGAGTAAGGCAATGAAGGAAACTGTTTTCTTCATATTATTTAGTTCGATTTGGGTCCACGTTCTTTGCGGGGTTTTCGCACAGGCGGAACATAGCCTGGGCGAAATACCTTGAGCTGGGTGTATAGCAGCGTGCCAGAGAGTAAAGCTCCACAGACGTCGCTGATGGTCATGCTCAGCCACACGCCCGTCAGTCCACTCCAGCCATGATGCACCATGAAGGCGGGCACAATGTACATCAACGGTATGAGGAAGATGACCTGCCGTGAGAGGCTGGTGACAATGGCTATCCAGGGTTTGTCGATGGACTGGAAGAACTGGGAGTTGGTGACAGTGAAGCCGATAAGGGGTGCCATAACCAACAGGAAGCGCATGGCGGGGATGGCTATGGAGATGAGTTCCTCCTCGCTGGTCATCATCATCACCATAGTGCGAGGCACCAAGATGGCGAGCAACATGCCAAATATACCCGTGCCCACATTCCATTTGAGCGAAAGCAGGTATATTTCTTTAAGCCTATGGTTTAGGCCAGCACCATAGTTGTAGCCCGCTATGGGCTGCATGCCCTGACAGATGCCCATCAGCACCATGAAGACTAGGAAGGCAATACGGTTGACCACACCATAGGCACTCACCGCATAGTCGCCACCGAAGCGGATAAGCTGGGTGTTGAGCAATGCCACCACGGCACACGATGCCACATTCATGGAGAAGGGGCTGATGCCAATAGCAAGGATGTTCTTGACGATGTACATCTTAGGTTCCCAGCAGTGACGTTTGTAGTGGATGAACGACTTGGGCGAAACGAAGTGCATCACCGCCAACATGGCAGAGAAGGCCATGGAAATAGTGGTGGCCCAGGCTCCACCCTTGATACCCCAACCCAAACCGACAATGAAGATGGCATCGAGGATGATGTTCATCACGGCACCGCTGACCTGTATCCACATCGACCTAGTGGCATAGCCCGATGCACGGATAAGACCGGAAAGGTTAAATGTCAACGTAGTGAGGAACATACCAGGCAACACGATGGACATATACTCATGTGCCAGCCGCATGGTAATTTCCGAAGCACCGAACATTGCCAGTATCGGGTCCATGAACAAGTAGCCAGCCGAGACGAAGAGTATGCCAAAGAAGAAGGTGAGCCACATGCTGTTACCGAGAATCTTCTCTGCCCAACGGACATCCTTCCTACCCAGCACGATGCTCATGCGGGCACCGGCACCGGCACCCACCAACGAGCCGAAGGCATGGATGATGTTCATGATGGGGAGGGTGATGGCCAGTGCGGCCAGTATTAGCGCACCATTCTCGGCATGACCTAAGAAGATGCTGTCGACCAGATTATAGACGGTGGCTATAATCTGCGTCACCACAGCGGGGAGCGCATATTTCCACAGCAGCGCACCTATATTCCTAGTGCCAAGTTCTTGGGTTGTATCGATTGTTTCTGTCATTTTTGGAAAAGTAAAATGTAGAAACAATAACTTTTTAGTTTTTACCTTTTAGTTTTTAGTTTACATTTAACCCCTACTGTTTGATTCGGTTTTGCAATGCCATATAGGCGTTGTATGCCTCGAAGCCGCTTGCCACCTGCATAGAACGCTCGTCAACTAGCAAGTTTGGACGGTGGAGGTTGCAGAAGGGGGTGTCGGGCACATGGATGCCCACGCGGAAATAGCAGGCGGGTATCTTTTGTGCAAAGAAGGCAAAGTCCTCAGCCGTCATGCGCAGGTCGAGCCAATCTACATTCTCCTCACCAAGGAAGGCAACGCCGTTGTCGTGCACCTGCTGGGTGCAGTCGTCGTCGTTAATGACAGGGGGGTAGCCATAGTCGATGAAGAGGTCGCACTCGCCGCCCATGCTCTCGGCAATACCGCAACTCATCTTGCGTATCTTCTCGTGGCAGTCCAGTCGCCATTGGGGGTCGAAGGTGCGGATAATACCTTCCATCTTCACCTCGTCGGGGATGATGTTGGTACGCCCCTCTCCTATTATCTTGCCGAAACTGAGCACCGTGGGCATCATGGGTGCCGCATTGCGGCTGACCAGCTGCTGCAATGCCACCACGATGTGGGATGCTATCAGAATGGGGTCAACGCTCAGATGCGGCGTGGCGCCATGCCCGCCTTTGCCCTTCACGGTCCAATACAGCTCGTCGGTGGAGGCCATGTAACGACCCTTACGCATACCGATGCGTCCCACATCCATCTCGGGAAGGCAGTGGAAGGAGTAAATCTCGTTGGGCATCACCTCGTCGAAGAGGCCATCATCCATCATCATGCGGGCACCGCCGGGGTACATCTCCTCCGACGGCTCGAAGATGAGCATGACGCTGCCGTTCAGCTCTTCGCGGATGTCGCACAATATCTGGGCAGCGCCCAGCAACGAGCTGGTGTGCATGTCGTGCCCGCAGGCGTGCATCACGCCCGGGTTCTCCGAGGCAAAGGGCAGTCCCGTGGCTTCGGTCAGAGGCAGCGCATCGTAGTCGGCACGCAGAGCTACACAATAGCCGTCGGGATCTTTGCCACCACGAATCATGGCCATCACGCCCGTTTTGCCGATGCCGGTCTTAGGTTCCAGTCCCATGTCGCGCAGCCGCTCGGCCACATACGCCATGGTGCCATGCTCCTGCTGGCTCAACTCGGGATGGCGGTGCAGCCAACGCCGCCACTCCACTACGGTGGGTGCGTTGGCGCGGGCCAAGTGTTTGATGGTGTCTATTATGTTTTCCATCCGTTTGTTGGGGATATTAGTTTGCCAAAGTTCTAAAGTTGGAAAGTATTGTTTTGGAACATGCCAGTGAATTCGTCCTGTTCCCCTGTCCTTTGGGCAATATCGATACCTTTGCTCTTGTCTTCTTCCATCCATTTCCATCTGCGCTCGCGCTTTTCAACCAGGTCACGACGACTATTGAGTTGGAGAATCTCTATGGTTGTCTTTCCTTTTTGGTCTTCACATCCGCCTACCAAATTGGGGCACACCAACCAA
>CAZTVH010000097.1:4356-8104 GCA_964616965.1 uncultured Bacteroidaceae bacterium
TGGCAGGGTCTTCTTGAGCAGGATTAATCAGTAGGGGCATTTCTTGTGATATGTCACGACCAGCAATGTTGCGCTGGTTCTCGTTCTCCAAAGGGAAGTGGTTCTTTTTGTAACTTGTGTTACACACCGAACAGCTTAGCAGTAAGTTGTCCCAAGAATATGCCAGCCACCAGTAGCCTGGGACAACAAGTTTCTCGGTTGCGGGATCGATGTATCCGCCTTTTGGACGGTAGTGCTCTATATGCCCGAAGTCGCCGTTGAGGTTGCGTTCGCAGTAGGCGCACTTGCATTTGTGGCTATCCAGAAGAGCGTTTTTGACATCGCTATGCCCATATATATTATTATTGGCTTTTGGATTATTTCCTTTTGCGACATCTTGTTCCATGCGATGCAGATCGTTGTAGACATCCTGACTTAGCAGGACTTGCGGGCAATCTCCATTGTCTATTTTTCTCATGTCCGTTGTGTTAATAGAACTTTAAGCATGTCGGCATAGACACTCATGGCCGCCACAGGGGTGTTGGACAGCTGCCTGTCTAGCTCTTGCAGACGGTTTCTTTGCTGTGGAGTGAGGTCGTACTGCAAGAGAAGAGATTCCTGCTCACGTTTCAAATCAGCCATTTTCTGCCGTTGAATGGTATCCATATCGAACAATTCACTCAAGAGGAGCAACCCTACATCATAGTCATCATATTGAGACAGGTTGATGTCTCTGATATTGGTGCCGTCAAGTAGGAGTACTTGTGCAATACCAATGGCGCCAATTACTATAACAGGGCTATGCGTGGTGACAATAAATTGTACGTTGGGAAATACCGTGTGGAGGCTATTCAGAATAGTTCTTTGCCAACGAGGATGCAGATGCAGGTCTATTTCGTCGATAAGGACTATTCCTGGAGATAGTAGAGGGTCGGGCAAGTGGGGGTTGGCTTCGCACATGCGTGATGCGATGTCTGCCACCATGGCGGTTACTATTTTATAACCGTCGCTGAATTGAGTGAGGCGTATTTCCCGTAGCGTGTTCCCCTGGACATCAAGTTCGTCGAGAATAAAACGCAATGGGTGTTCTTCGTTTCTTGGTCTTTTGTATTTCTCCCCTACAAATTGTTCAATGGCGTTCCTCACACACTGCAAGGTAGGAAGTTTATAGTTGAGATCGTTTTGCTGTTTTCCCTGCTTGAGTTCTTCGATTTCCATCGTATCGAACCAGGCTTGGAAGCGTTTGAATTCGGTGTTGGGTGTCATGGCATTTGTATAGCAGTCCCATCTTTCATATTCACGTTGGAAATTGCGTTTGCGCTCGGGTGCCTTTATCTGGCCGCGCCCTGTGCCATAGTATGCCAATATGGGGACAATAATGTTTGCATTAGTCAACACATTTTCCTTTAGTTCATTGGCGTAGGCTTTTATCTCGGTAAGGTCGGATGGCGGAGCTGAGTCTAACCCTTTACGGTTCCGGGTTACAGAGATGGTAGGTGAGTTATTCCCTTTACATAATGTGGCGTGCAGACTCAAGAAGGAAGATAATCTTCCGCCCTCGTTGATATGAATGTCTGTATCTAATATGGCTCTTCCCTTTGGTTTTCCTGGGAATACCGAAAGATAGGGATCCAATAGTGAGGCTATGGCATCTAAGACTGTAGTCTTTCCGCATCCATTGTTTCCCAACAGAATAGTAACATGTTTGTCTTGGGCGAAATCGGCTGTTGCAACAGTATTGCCGAATAGGCGCATATTCTTCAATTCTAAATGTTCTATTCTCATGGCTGTTTTTTCCTTTTGGGTTGTTTACTTTAGATTATCAGACATTAGGCTTTCTCGATGCGGATGCGAGTGGGGTGGCCGTCGAGGATTTCTATTTCGGTGCCGTCGTCCACCTGGGAGGAAAGGGTCAGGCTGGTGCAGAGGGTCTCGGTGCAGATGTAGTCGCGGTAGGCCTCCACGGCTTCATCCCACTCGCCACTCTGAAGGGTGACGACGATGCGGTCGGTCACCTCGAAGCCCTCCTTGCGGATATTCTGAATGCGGTTCACCAACTCGCGGGCAATGCCTTCGGCCTTCAGTTCGTCGGTGACGGTGATATCCAATGCCACCGTAAGGGTGCCTTCGTTGGCCACCACCCAGCCGGGGATGTCCTGCGTGGCAATCTCCACATCACTGAGTAGTATCTCCACGGGCTGTCCCTCAATGGTGAGGTCACATTTGCCGACTGCTTCCAGGGCAGTAATCTGCTGCTGAGAGAACGCCTGTATCTCATTGCTGATGGCCTTCATAATCTTGCCGTAACGGGGACCCAAAGTTTTGAAGTTGGGCTTGATACGTTTGACCAAGATGTCGTTATCGGGGGCGATAAACTCAATATCTTTGATGTTCAGCTCAGAGCAGATAAGGTGCTTCACCCGTTCCACCTGCTGACGGAAACCCTCGTCGGGCATGGGCAGCATAATCTTAGAGAGCGGCTGACGCACACGCAGGTTGCTCTTCTTACGGAGCGACAGACCCATAGAGCATATCTGCTGTGCCAGCTGCATACGTTCCTCAAGTGCCTTGTCAATCATTTCTTCATGCACATCGGGGAATGCCACATGGTGTACCGAGGCCGCGTCGATGCGGTGGGTGACATTATTGAGGTCTAGGAACATACGCTCGCTGAAGAATGGAGCGATGGGCGACATCAGTCGTGCCAATGTCTCCAAGCAGGTGTAGAGGGTCTGGTAGGCGGATACCTTGTCGGCAGTCATCTCACCCTTCCAGAAACGGCGACGGCACAGACGCACATACCAGTTGCTCAGGTTGGCATCGACAAATTGCGCGATGGCACGACCAGCGCGGGTGGGCTCGTAGTCGTCAAAGGCTTCGTCTACCGTCTTCACCAGCGTATTCAACTCACTGAGAATCCAGCGGTCTATCTCAGGTCTTTCTGCGATAGGCAGGTCGGCCTCTTTGTACTCAAAGCCATCGATATTGGCATAGAGGGCAAAGAAGCTATAGGTGTTGTAGAGTGTGCCAAACAGTTTGCGGCGCACCTCGTCGACACCCTCCACGTCAAACTTGAGGTTGTCCCACGGCTGACTGTTGGTAATCATATACCAGCGGGTAGCGTCGGGTCCCTGCTGCTTCAGTGTCTCAAAGGGGTCAACGGCATTGCCCAAACGTTTCGACATCTTGTTGCCGTTCTTGTCGAGCACCAGGCCATTGCTGATGACATTCTTGAACGCCACGCTGTCGAAACACATGGTGGCTATAGCGTGCAGCGTGTAGAACCATCCGCGTGTCTGGTCCACACCCTCAGCGATAAAATCGGCGGGGAACTGGTCGGTGGTCAACTGCTCGCCCATGTAGTGAATCTGGGCATAAGGCATGGCACCGCTGTCGAACCACACATCAATCAAGTCCGTCTCGCGCATCATCTTCTTGCCGCTGGGCGACACCAGCACCACACTGTCGATATAGGGGCGGTGCAGGTCGAACCCCTTGTAGTCGCCTTTGTAGGGGTTATCCTTCATAAAGCCTGCTGCCACTGACTTCTCAATCTCGTCGCTCAACTGCTTGACACTGCCGATGCAGATTTCCTCCTTGCCGTCCTCTGTGCGCCAGATGGGTAGCGGGGTGCCCCAGTAGCGGCTGCGGCTCAGGTTCCAGTCCACAATATTCTCCAGCCAGTTGCCAAAACGGCCTGTGCCAGTTGCTTCGGGCTTCCAGTTGATGGTCTTGTTCAGCTCAATCATGCGGTCGCGCAGGGCGGTGG
>CAZTVH010000098.1:0-6252 GCA_964616965.1 uncultured Bacteroidaceae bacterium
TGGGGTTTGTGGGGCTGTTTGTGTGGCTCATTATTGATGACCCTGCTTTGAGAGGGGATTGGAGGTTTTGGTTTGGTCTGATATTTTTTGGAATAATGGCTTTGTTCTTTCCGTTGGTGGCGCTGTGGGAGCGGTTGTTGGGAAGACCGGCGGTAGTGGTCATGGCCGACAAGGTTGTGTGTACAGCATTGTGGAGACGGTCGGAATACCGATTTGATGAGGTGAAGGGGTTTAAATTGACGCAAATGAGTGGGCAGGAGTTTATAGCCGTGCATTTCGATAAACAGGAAGAGCAACGCAGGTTGCAGGATGCTTCGAAGATGGGGCGCGCTGTGCGGGAGCTGAATATTGGGCTGGTGGGTGCGCAGGAGAATATTACTGCGTCGGGACTGACGATGAAGCCGCAGGAGTTGTGCAACTTGTTGAACCGGCGAGTCGCCGGCGACATTAATGAGAGCGACTTGCTAGCGACATTCATTGATAAATAAAGAACTATGGCAAAAGCAAGAACATACTTTTATTGTCGCGAGTGCGGCTACCAGTCGAGCAGCTGGCTGGGCAAATGCCCTGCCTGTGGCAAATGGAACACCTTTGACGAGGAGGTGGTGCAGCGGTCGGCAGCACCTAATGGCACTAAGAAAGGCACTATCAAAGCTAGCCAACCGAAGTTGATTCAGCATGTCACCTACAGCGAAACGCAGCGTATGCCCACCCGCTGCGAGGAATTCGACCGAGTGCTGGGTGGTGGCATCGTGCCGGGCAGTCTGGTGTTGTTGGGTGGCGAGCCGGGCATTGGCAAGAGTACGCTGCTGTTGCAGACAGCGATGGCCGTTGCCGACCGCAAGATACTATACGTCAGTGGCGAAGAGAGCGAGGAGCAGATAAAGATGCGTGCCGACAGGATTGGCACGTCAGAAGGCCAACTGTATGTGGTGAGCGAGACCTCGATAGAGCGCATTTTTGAGCATGTGGCAGGGGTGGAGCCCGACCTGCTGATTGTCGATTCCATTCAGACCGTCAGCACCGAGAGTGTCGAGTCGGGCAGTGGCAGCATCTCGCAGATAAGGGAGTGTACCACCCAGTTTCAGCGTTACGCCAAGGAGAACGGGGTGCCCGTGCTGCTCGTAGGGCACATCACCAAGGACGGCACGCTGGCAGGCCCCAAGGTGATGGAACACATCGTTGATGCCGTCCTCCAGTTCGAGGGCGACCGCAACTATGGCTTCCGCATACTCCGAGCCTTGAAAAACCGTTTCGGCTCCACTGCCGAGATTGGCATCTTCGAGATGCGTGGCAGTGGCCTGAGCGAGGTCGCCAACCCCTCTGAGCTGCTGTTGGCCCACCGCGACGAGGAACTCAGCGGTGCAGCGGTGGCGGCCACGTTGGAAGGCGTGCGTCCTATGTTTATCGAGGTGCAGTCGTTGGTCAGCACCGCCGTTTACGGCACCCCACAGCGCAATGCCAACGGCTTCGATATGCGGCGTATGAACATGTTGCTGGCCGTGCTGGAGAAACGCTGCGGCTTCAAGCTGGGGGCTAAGGATGTGTTTCTGAATGTGGCAGGTGGTGTGCGGGTGAACGACCCCGCTATGGACCTCGCAGTGGCATGTAGCATCTTGAGCAGCAATGTAGACATGCCCATCTCGCCCCGCTATTGTTTTGCAGCCGAGTTGGGTCTGAGCGGCGAGGTGCGCCCCGTGAGCCGTGTCGAACAGCGCATCAGCGAGGCAGCACGGCTCGGCTTCGAGAAGATTTTTGTCTCCAAATACGATGCCAAAGGCATAGCCCCCAGCCGCTACCCGATAGCCATAGTGGCAGTGAGCGTGATAGAGGAGGCCTTTAGAGAACTGTTTAGTTAAAAAGAATACTAGTATCACTAGTCTTACTAGTACTACTAGCAATACTAGCAAATCAAGAAAGAAAATGAGATACACCTATCAAACCCAAGGCACCTGCAGCGAGGCGATTGAATTCGAAATCGTCGACGGAAAGCTGCACAATGTTCAATTCATCGGTGGTTGCGACGGCAACACGCAAGGCGTAGGCCGCCTAGTAGAAGGCATGAAAGTGGAAGATGTGCTAGACCGCTTGGAAGGCATTCGCTGCGGTTGGAAGACCACATCCTGCCCCGACCAGCTGTGCAAAGCCATTAGGGAAGTGAAAAGTGGAAAGTGAAAATGGCTGTCGCACCCAAATAATTCTCAACTCTCAATTTTCAACTCTCAACTTCCATGACCGACCACCTCACTCCCGAACAGCGGCGACGCTGCATGCAAGGCAACCGCAGCAGCGGCACCAAGCCTGAGCGGATGCTTGCCCGGGAGCTGTGGCGTAGAGGCTATCGCTATCGCAAGAATGTGCGAACGGTGCCTGGCAGCCCCGACATCTGTTTCAAGAGCCGCAAGGTGGCGGTGTTTGTCGACGGCGAGTTCTGGCATGGACGCAATTGGCAGCAGGAACGCCAACGCATCAAGAGCAACCGCGACTTTTGGTACTCCAAAATAGAACGCAACATGGCTCGCGACCACAGGGTGAACCTCCGTCTTCGCCTTATGGGTTGGACGGTGCTGCGCTTCTGGGAGAGCGATGTGCGCAAACATCTGTCCGACTGTGCCGACCGTGTCGAGGAGGCATTAAGAGAGCGGCAATTGCAGCATCTGCACCGCGTGTATGCGTACGATACGCAGTACGACTCTCTTGGTATTGCCGCCGAGGACGAGATTGAGTACGGCGAATGAGGCTATGCCCGTTTCTTTGTTTTATGCTTGGTTGCGGCCGGCTCGTCGCTTACGACCTTGATGGTGTAGCCTATCTTGGCAAATGCCTCGGTCAGTTTCTTGCTGTCGGTCTTGGCGGGGTCGTAGGTGATGGCCACCAGCTGTTTCTCTAGGTTGGTCTCGATCTTCTTCACGCCTGCTTCGAAGCGGATGTTCTCCTTGATTTTCTTTTCGCAGTTTTGGCAGTGCATCTCAGGCGTGGTGGTGACTGTCAGCACGCGCAGCTCTCTGCCTCCCACGGCAATGAGCAGTGCAGCAATAATGGTGAGTATCTGTTTCATGTTTTATGGTTGATATGTTTTACAGTTGATATGTTTGTCGCTCTAATATAACATATGACTGATTTTTGCCAAACTGTCTCAATGTCGCGTCCCTTCGGGACGCTGAGTAGTAGGGTTATCCTGACCCCACACTGCGAAACCTATCGGTTTCTTGTATGGGGTTATTAAGATTCAGCATCTTCGATGCTGTTGAAAAATCAGTCAAATATAGCATAAGAGCCATGTTTGTTTGTCCGTTTATCCGTTGATATGTTGTGGGTTGGCTAATTCTTTTTTTTCCATGTCCCGTTGAATCTCACGCCGGCGTATGCCATGATGCCATGCACGGGTCCCCAAATCACGGTGGGCTCGAACGTGTCGCTCCACGGGTTGGCAGCATTGACGATGGGGTGAGGCTGCTTGTAGTTGGTCAGGTTCTCGCCACCGATGTAGAATGACCAATGGCGGAATGTGCGCGTGATTTGCAGGTTCAGCTGCGGATAGGCAGGGAATGTCTCTCCCCACGACATCGAGCCGTCCTCTAGCCGGTAGGGGGTGGGCATCCGTCCGCCACCGTTCATCTGCAGGGTGGCATCCACGCGCCACAGGCCCATATAAGGCTTCCAAGCCACGGTGAACAGCCCTTTGTAGCGCGAGGTCAGCGGCTTCTCCATCAGCTGTCCGCCGTAGGTGCATTTCACATCGTTCAGACGCAGTGCCGCCATCACCTCCCATTCCTCCTCGTCGAAGTCCATCGTCGCGTCCACCTGCACAGTGTTGGAATACGACAGCCCCTCTAGGTTCACCAACTGTATCTTGCTTGGGTCGCTGTCGTAGTCCACCACCAGCTGGTTGATGAAATGCGTGTAGTAGTATTCCGCATTCAGCTTCAATGTCTGCTCGCCTACAGGTATATAGAACGCCGCCGAAAGGCCGCTGTTCCATGCCTCCTCCATCTGGTTGGCGGCAATATCCAGTTGTCTGCCCGATGCCAGCAGGTAGTGGTGCTCTGCCAATGCGTGGGGTATGCGGTACCCCTTGCCCGAAGCCAGACGCAGCGTCACCCAGTCCGTCGCCATCCATTTCAGGTGCATGCGTGGGGTAAAGAATGGTCCGTACTGGTTGCTGAGGTCGGCACGCAGCCCTGCCATCAGGGTCAGGCGGTACGAAGGCTTGAAGGTATACTCCGCGTAGGCTCCCGGAATGCTCTCCACACTCACCTCCGCACTCTTCAATCCGATGCCTGACGGCGTAATTGTCTCGTTGCGCCCCTGTCTCCACAGGCTCAGTCCTGCCGAGAGCTGGTGGCGGTCGTTGAACTCATGCTCGAAAATCAGCTTGGCGTGCAAGTCATTGTGCGCCACGTTGTATTGCGTCGCCCCAAAAGTGCCGTCAAGGGCATACAGGCTCCCGTTCGCCATCAAGGCGACATTGGTGTTATGCTCCCTGTTCAGCAACAGGGCGTGCTTCATATACGCCTCGTAGCGTTTTACGTCCAGCAGCACCCGGTACGGGTTCTCAGTAAAGCTCACCAGCTGCCCTCCGTCGCGGTTCTCCTTCACCATGCCCACACCGCCGTGGAAGATGTAGCGTCCGCGACGGTATTTCCACCTATTCTGCACATGCAGTTGGCTGATGCCCGGATAGTCGTGCCAGCCGTCCTTGTCCGCGTCGTGGTGCAGCCAGTCCTTCTCGCCGTGCAGCAGCAGCTCGGTGCTGAGATATTTGTTCAGGTGCAGACGTGCCACCGCGTTGCCTTCCGTCTTCAACCGGCTGTCGGTGTAGAGGTTGATGTCGAAGCCTTGCTCTTTGTCCGGTTTGATGTATTCCACGTCAATCTGACCCGTTATGCTTTGGAAGCCGCTCTTCACCGAGGCCGCGCCTTTGCTCACCGAGATGCTCTGCATCCATGCACCGGGCACATAGCCCAGCTCGTAGGGCGTTCCGGCTCCGGCAAAGGTGGGCAGCCCCTCGATGAGCATCTGCACATATTGCCCGCTCAGTCCCAGCAGTTTGATTTGCTTGGCTCCCACGGCGGCATCGCTATAGTTCACGTCCACGCTAGGGTTCGCCACAAAGCTTTCGCCCAGGTTGCAGCAGGCTGCGCGAAACAATTCCTCCTGTCCCATCACGGTGCCGTTCTCAGCCCCACCCAGTCGCGACACGCCTGCTGCGGTGCTGCGTACCTTCACTTCATCGAGCGTCTTGCGCGTGAGGGTGTCCCGCTTCTGTGCCTGCAGCACCACGCAGGCACAGAGCATGATAATAATCGTTATTGTTTGTTTCATTGATAATAAGGTTTGACAAATGGTAACTTTGAATGCGTTAACGTGTGAATGTGTAAAGCCCAGTCTCATGCACCAACGCATTAACGCGTTGACGCATTACCTGCATGACACGTTCACCCAAAGGTGTCAAACCCTCATCACCATGCCTTGTGAGCCTGCCCATCCGGGCGGGTACCAGTAGGCGTGCCCTGGCTGGGGCAGGATGTGTTGAGAATAGGAAATGGATTGAAATTCAGGAAATGGGGGAATGCACCTCGCCATGTCCAGCACAGGGGCGTGCGACAGGGCTGTCTGGTCGCTCTGCAGCGTGGCATCCGAAAGGTGCTTTACCGTCACGGTCATACATTTGCTACCGCTCTTGCAGCAGCTGTGCGTCGCGGGCAGCACGAGGCTCACCCTGCCCGTGCAGGCACAGCGTTGCCACCCGATGCCGCCGCTGCCAAACAGCAGCAACACCAGTGTCGAGAGGGTGACCATTATGTGCGACAGCCTTTTCATTTTCTACACGCCCTTAACGGTCGTGATGCCGTATTATTGCCCTCAGTGCAAAAAAAACTTTTTTCCCCTTGCCTTGGCCAGCACTTGCAGCTTTTCGTAGGTTTTAATTGTATTCTACTGATTTACATATGTTCAGTGGTTGTTTTCCGCTCCCTGGAGCGGAGAAGGAGCAAATATTGAGTGGGGAAGGGGCGGATAACGGAGAAAGCGTTGTGGAATTGAGGATTGAAAATTGAGAATTGGCTGCCGTTAAACCTTAAAACGACGTGCGGTGTGGCTCGAAAAGTGCGTTATATCGAAAAAAAAGAGTATTTTTGCAATCCGTTTTTCTACATAATCGTTGTGTTATTTGTTTGGAAAGGTGTGTAGTATGGTCAATGAGTTGTTCGCTGTCATGGGTAAATACGAGGCTGTGGGGCTTCGGTGTGC
>CAZTVH010000098.1:6262-7982 GCA_964616965.1 uncultured Bacteroidaceae bacterium
TAATCGTTGTGTTATTTGTTTGGAAAGGTGTTAGTTGTATTTGTAGTATGGTCAATAAGCTGTTCGATATTGTGAGTAAATACGAGGCTGTGGGGCTTCGGTGTGCCGATATGGATTGTTCGGCACACGGGGAAAAGTCTCCTGCCGGCATGATAGTGCTGTTGGGTGGAGCCATGTATGCTCTACAATCACTGGCCGGAAAGCGACGTCGCGTCAGTTTGTTGGTCGATTATTCACGCATCAACACATTCGAAGCAGCGGAGACGGAATGTCGCAGCGGATGCGGTAGTAATTATTCAAAGCAATTGTTTTATTAATCTTTATTTTACCCAAAATGAAACGTATAATTATTTGTTTGGCATTGGTGGTTTGGTCGGTGGCTTCGATGGCTCAGGCATGGCGCTTGGAGTGTGCCGAGGTGGAGCGCGACGACAAGCATTACGAGGTTTTTCAGTATCGTGTGCAGGACTCGCTGCAAGGCTACTATCTCGGACTGGACACCCCCGACCGCATACCGGGGTCGCTGATTACGTTCGACGTGTTCACAGAGGTGTGCGTCTATCTTGGCGAAACGCTGGAAGAGGCGCAGGCAACACTGGAGGATATGATGGCACTGATTGGCGAGGAGGTAGGTTCGTCTAAGGAATATGTTGCGCGCATGGCTCTGGGTGTAGACCTGGACGAAAAGTCCACCACTACATGCACAGTGCAGAAGCGTTTGCTGGGCGGTCACAGGCTGTGTTTCTCATTCGACCATGCAGGCTACACGACACAGAATTTCTTCCGCAAAGGTGATTTGAGGTCCCTTCTCCTCAGCCTGAAAGTCTACCGCAAGCTCCACCCCAATCAACAGTAGGGGGAAGTGTTGGTTTTTTTTGTGTTGGGAGTTGGAAAGCAGGGCTTTCCAACTCTTATTTTCTTTCCCGCAGGCTGACGGCGAAGCCGCCGCAGGGAGCCATGCGGAGCTTGAGGGTGGTCTTGGAGGTGACTTTCTTCTTGGTGATGGTGTAGCCGTAGGGGTTGTAGCTGTCGCCGGGGATGCCGGAAGCGTTGGGGGAGTCGGTGTAGATGATGGCCTCGTAGGTCTTGCCTTTCTCAAGGAAATCGAGTTTGACGGAAAACTCACGGGCGTTCTCATCGGTGATGCCGCCGATGTACCACGTGTCGTGAGGGGTCAGACCCGTCAGATCGGTCTGATTAGTCTGACTAGCCTGATTAGACTGACAATCGTAGACATATTGTGCGGCGTTGCTGATGACGTTCTTTTTGCCGTCGGGCAGTCTGCCCACGCCTTCGGCGGCTTTGTTCAGCGAAGAAATCTTGGGTTTGCGTGCGGTGACGATATAGTCGCCGGGTTCGGCATAGAGATAGATGCTGGTGTCCCAGTCGACTGCCACATCTTTGATGAACTGGAATGCATCGAGGTAGGGCTCATAGTGTTCGGGGAAGTCGGCGGCCATCTGCAGGGGCGAGTAGAAGGTGACGTAGAGGCCCAATTGGTTGCAGATGGTGTGTTGCATCTGCTTGCCCCAGGGGACTATCTTGCCCATGTCGGGCTCGAAGATGCCGGGGGTGTAGTCCATAGGGCCGCCCTGTAGGCGTGTGAAGGGGAGGATGGTGGTGTGGCCGGGGTGGATGCGCTCGCGGAACTCGGTGCCCATGGCGCTCTCGTTGCCGATCATGTTGGGCCAAGTGCGGCACAGTCCGGTGGGACGTACCG
>CAZTVH010000099.1:0-7967 GCA_964616965.1 uncultured Bacteroidaceae bacterium
GCTTGCGGACCATGCTGACGTTCTCGCCGGTGATGCGGACGAAGTAGGCACCCTGTGCCAAGCGGTCCACGTCGAAGCTCTTGGTGCAGTCGCCAGTGCAGTCGAGGGTCGCGGTGGTGAGTTCGCTGCCATGCAGGTCTACCACGACAATGCTCACCCTGCCGCTCACTCCGCTGACGGTGATGGTGGTGCTGCCACCGGCAGGATTTGGGAAGATGGTGCAGGCGGGTTTGGCCATATCGCCGATGCCTACCGATATGGTCACAAAGTTGGTGCCGACATAATCGCTGTAGATGCCGTCGCCGCAGACGGTGCGCACCTTGGCGAGATAGGGGGTGGCGGGGGTGAGCCCCAAGAACTGGTACTGGCGGTCGGTGGTGCTCGCCTCGATGAGGGTGGCTCCCGCAGCATCGTTAAGTACCACCTCCCACTCGTCGCCCGTGTTGCCTGGGTTCCAGAAGAGGAGGGCCGAGGTCTGGGTTATATTGGCGGCAGTCAGTTCGGCTACGGGGTCGCAGTCTTCTAGGGCTTGCATCTCGGTGGTGGCGGTGACCGTGGTCCATTCTTCGCTATACCAGTCGGCAGCACAAAGGGTGCGTATGTGAAAGTCGTATTCCATCTCTTCAAGCAGTCCGTTCACGGTAGCGGTGTTGAGGGTGGAGGTAATCTGTGTGCCAGTACCGAGGTCGAAACCGTGGTAGCCGTATTCGACAACCCAGGACTGTGCCAGTGGGTGGGCATCCCAGTCGAGGGTGACGCTATTGCCGCTGACCGAGGCAGTGAGGCCGGTGACATCGGGGCATACGTCGGTGGTGAAGGTGACGGTGTCGCCCCAGTTGCCTACGACACTGTTGTCTGAGCCGCAGAGCGGACGCACGGCAGCCCGATAGGTGACGCTGGGCGAGAGGCCGCCCACGGTGGTGGGGTGGCTGCCGACGGTGAAAATGCTGTCCATGCCCCCGCTGAACCACACATGCAGCTGCCACGCGGTACCATAGACAACGGGCACCCAGTCGAAGGTGGCGGTAGAGTTGGTGATGTCGTATGCCTGTAGGCTGTCGGGAGTCAGGCAGGGCCAGTTGTGGGTGTCGAAGCTGCCTTCCGTCCAGTAGGAGTGGCCGAGGGTGTCGGCACTGCAGTCTTGTCGCACACGGAACTGATAGAGCGTGGCGGGTTGCAGGCCGGTGAAGGTGTAGGTGGTGTCGGCGACGGAGATGGGGGTGTCGGGCCAAGTGGCGACGGAGTCGGGCTTGATGTCCACCTCGTAGTGGCTCCCTGTGCCGCTCCAATTGATGGTGATACTGCCAAGGGTCGAGTAGTCCACCTGCAGGTTCTCGATGTGTGGGCACATCTCCTCGAGGGTGATATCGTCGATATAGAACTGGTCTGAGTGCCAGTCTACCTGTGATCCCTTGAACGCTATGTAGCCGTGAGGACCCGTGTAGTCGAGGAATTTAACGGTGTGCTGGGAATAGGGATAGCCAATGCCGCCAACCCAGACGACGGGGACGGTATCGACAGCCACAAAAGTGTTGGTGTCGGTGGGGTCGCTCATCACCCCCGCCACTACATAGGCGTACTGCCCTTCGGAACAAATCCAGAGCGACACCTTCAGGCTCGATGCGGGAAACAGCGTGGCATCGGTAAGGGGCATGATGGCTATATTGTTATTACGGAAACTCAGCGACTGCCGACCGCTGTGGGCGTAAGTGGGGTCGTTGTAGACGATGGGGTAGCCTCTATACGAATAATCAATAGTCGGGTTGTAGTACTGCCAGCAGGTGGGCAGATTGTTGACGCTTGCCAAGGGATAGGTGTAGCCCGTCGGGCCTTCGAAGCCCTCTACAAAGGGTAGGTTGGTGAGAGGGGCGCACAGCGTGTGGAATGGCACAGGATAAGAAGCATAGCCCTCGATGCCTCCGCAACTGGCCACCACCACCAACTCGTAATCGGTGTTGGGGTCAAGGCCGCCTATGGCACAATCGTTGCTGTGTACATAATGTGGGGTGACAGATTCTATTTCGAAACCGGGCTCACCGATATAGACCAGCCATGTGTCGGCATTCGCTATAGCGTTCCATGTGGCATACACGCTGTCGAATGTGGTGCGGGTCACTCTGACGCGCTGCGGTGTGGGGCATCCGGCAGCCATCCGCAGCATCACGTTGTCGAGGGTGAAGCCGTTGAACTCACTCATTGCGGTGTCGGGTGGCGGCGGAGCCTGGATGACGATATATTTCCCATTGCCGGCATAATTGTCAAAGGGTACTGCGATATGATGAAGGGAATTGATAGGCTCGTCGCTGAGGTCGATGGTATCGACCGGCACGAAGGTGGAGTCGGTGGAGATATCGGATGCGACCCCCACCACCACACAGCTATGGGGTATAGGCCGGGAAGAGGCATCGGGACGTTTTACTACGAAGGAGAGTTCCAGTCGGGTGACATCCACTGGGTTGTCCAACTTCGGCAGTGCCGCCCAAGTGGAGTACTTAATCGAAGTGTTTCGTCTTCCTGTAAAGATTAAGCCGACGGTGTCGTCGCCGATGAAACATCGTGAGGGGTAGGGATAGTCGTAGGAGCTTGTTATGCCTATCAGGGCGGTCATGCCTCTGTGCCAGCAGCAGCTGATGGCAGAGTCTCTCCCGTATCCGTAGCGCTCAAAGTCTTCGTAGTAGGGCAAGTCGGCGTAGGTGAGTGGGGGACATTCGGTCTGGATGCTGTCTACCACATACATGCTGTGGCTTTGCGAACACTCGGTGGCGACGTAATAGGTGTAATTCGTGCTGTCGGCAAGGCGATTGAAGGTGTAGAAGGTGTCGGTAACACCTCTCACGGTGTCGGTGCCTAGGACGACGGTGAAACTGCTGTCGTTGCTGCTCCACATCACGGTCACCGAAGTATCGGTGGAGGAGGCGTGCACCCCGGTCGGCGGGTTGCACCAATGGTCGGTCAGGAAAACATCGTCGAGCAGTGCATCGCTGGGGTTTCTGGGTAATAGACTTCGAAGGGCAATATAACTGCCTGTGCCGGTATAGTTGGAAAAACTGACGACATACATTGTGTCCATGATTGTCAGCCTAACCGTGTCGACAGGCACAAAGGTGGAGGAGTCGGTGCTGTTCTCCATCACACCCACCACAAACCGCGTGTTGGTGTCGCTGCGGGACCTGACCTTGGCATAGAACGACATGGAGAGGTCGCTCATGTTGAATATATTCGTGTCGACAGGAGGCAATATGGCGTGCTGGTGCCTGCAGTAATCATTGTCGCGGCTAAAATCCCAATACATGACGTTGTGGCCATGAATTGTGCCAGTTGAGGAGCGAGCGATATAAGGATAGAAATTGCCGTTAGTGGAAGGGGTAGAATTGAAACGCCTCCAGCAGGCGGGGAAGGCATCGTAGTAAGAGGTGACGCGGGGATTGTGGTATGGCTCGTTCTCGAAGTCATTGAAGTATGGGAGGGTGTTGATAAAATAGCAAGGGGTCTGGAAATAGGATGACCACGGGATGCTGGTGTCACCCTCGCCACAGATGGCACGCACGGTTACATCGTAAAAGGTATTGCTGTCGAGGGTGCTGACGGTATAGAAGGTGTCGGTTGCATAGTAGATGCTGTCACCCACGGTGAGTTCCCACGCGGTCTCTCTGCCTCCCCTCGTCCATGAGATGGTGGCGCTGCTGGTGGTGATGTTGCGAACCTTGATATTGTCGACACGACGGCAGAGGGGCACGTCGTCGATGCGTATGTCGTCGATGGCAATAGCGATGTGGCCTAATTCAGGACGGTTGGCACGGAGGGCGATATATTCACCATTGCCATTGTAGTTTTCCAGATTGAATTCATACTGCTGCCAGT
Source organism: uncultured Bacteroidaceae bacterium (assembly GCA_964616965.1). Taxonomy (GTDB): domain Bacteria; phylum Bacteroidota; class Bacteroidia; order Bacteroidales; family P3; genus Colimorpha. The sequence goes on from CAZTVH010000099.1 coordinate 3,862, forward strand.
CGCTAATGGTGAGAGCAACCTCGATAGAGTCGACATACTGGAAGGTGTTGATGTCGGTGGGGTCGGTCATCACACCCACGTACAGCATGGGGATGTTGTCGTTGTTGGCAGCACCAAGTGCCCAGAGACTCATGTACAATGTGTTGATGGGGTAGGCGGAGACATCCACCTGAGGCAGGACCATGGCCTGGTATGAGCCATAATTATATTGGGCTACAGTAGGGGAAAAACCGAGGCAGCGATTGCCAGTGTGGCTATTGTTACCGACGGCGGGGTAGCCGTTGTAGGAGGGGGAGCCATCGTTGAGGTGGTGCCAGCACTGTATATGTGATGGGTTTGAGTAGGAACCAGTAGGCAGACCCTCAAAGCCGAAGATGAAGGGGATGCGCATGTAACCGCAGGGGGTGTTGAAAAAGACCGAGGTAGCGTAGCTGGTGTCGCCGCAGTTGGGCGTGACGCGGAACTCGTATGTTGAGCTAGGCTCCAAATATAAGGTCGATAAGGGCAGTTCGGTGCTGGTGATGCCGTCCACATAGTTCCAGTTGGTGGAGTCAACCATGCGGTAGTCCACACTCCAACCCGTTTCCTGATAACCGGGAATCCACTTCAGATAGTAGTCGCCGTCGGCAATGGTGTCGATATACACGATAGGCGGAAAGCAGGTGTCCCAAAGGCCGCAATAGACATCGCCGCTGGTGAGGAGGCGTGTGTTGCTGCGCATGTTAGTACCTACAGAGCTCATTGTGTAGGCACCAGTAGGACGAGGTCTATAGCCCCAACGGGTCATTTGTGTTGCCGTCGTTTCGTGGCGGAATGTGTAATTCGAATTTAAAGCCCCATTGCTGTTTTTGACAATGGTGACACAGAGGTTGCTCTCTCCGTCGTACTCGAACAATCCTTGATTGAACGGCACGTAGTTCCAGCCCGATGCCCAGAAAGCAAGCGAACCTGTAAAGACCATCTGCCCGACACCGAGAAAGCTGTTCGTCATACTGTCGCTTGTGGTGTGCGACAGGTAGATGGTGCAGTTGGAGGCGTATACTGCCGGCTGGTTGTAAGCATAGTCAAAACCGATGCCCTGCAGCGTGGTCGGTCCGCTGACGGGTATCTCTGAGGCTAAGAAGAGGTGCTGTGCCTGGGTGAAGAAAGGAGCCGTAGCATTTACGGGGAACATAGCGTTAGTCCCTGTTCCGGGATTGCCCAGAGTGAGGGTGTCGCCCGCTATAGCGGTGGTGTCCCAATCCACGCAGGGCAATGCTTGGGTGCTGAAGGACGAGATATAGGCGGCACCGCTGTCGTCGCCACACACGGGGACTATCGACAGCCAGTAGGTGGTGTCGGCGCCAAGGCCTGTCAGTATCACCTTGGGGGCTGTTGTGGTGAGGGCGATGGGTGTCGCGGTGCTGTCGTCGGCAGGACGGTAGCTGACAATATATCCTGTGGGGGTGCCGAAGTGGTAGTCATATCCCCAAGTCATACGAGCCGCCGAAGCGGTAGTCTCGACGTGCATCGCCGTGATAGGCACACAAGGCGGACGCTCAGCAATGGTGATGTCGTCGATATAAAGGTAGGGATTGCGGGACCAAACGTTTGGTGGCAATGGCCTGAAGGCTATGTGGCCGTGCGGACCTGTGTAGGAGGCAAAACCCGTCCCAGAGTGAGAATAAATGCCAGTGACTTGGCAGGTGTCGACAGGCACAAAGGTGTTGGTGTCGGCGGGGTTGCTCATCACGCCCACCACGATAGAGGCGTATTGTTCGTGTGACCGCATCCAGAACGACACATGCAGGCCAGAGACAGGGAAGAGGACGCTGTCGGTGAGGGGCATGACAGCTATCTGACACAAGCTACTGGAAATGAGGCTTAGCGAGTTGTTGCCGCTGTGTGCAAACAACGGGTCGCCATACACAATGGGATAGCCGAGATATCTCCAATCATTGCCACGGTAGTAGTGCCTCCAGCAGGAGGGCAGATTGTTGTCGGGCGCTGAGGGGTAAATGTAACCGTTCGCTGAGGGGTAAATGTAACCTGTAACGTCTTCAAAACTCTCCACGAATGGCAGGCTGGTGATGGGGGTACACAGCGTGCGGAAGGAGGCGGGGTAAGAGCCATAGCCCACGCTGCCGCCACAGCTGGCAGCCACCACCAGCTCGTATTCGGTGTTGGGAATCAGGTTGCCGATGGCACAGGTGTTGCCAATCACCAATTGGGGGGTAACGTCTTCGATGCGGAAACCGGGTGTGCCCACATAAACCCACATCGTGTCGGCACCCGCTACGGGGTTCCACGTGGCAAACACGCTGTCGGCAGTGGTGCGTGTTATCCTGATACGCTGCGGTGTGGGGCATCCGGCAGCCAACTGCAGCATCACGTTGTCGAGCAGAAGGGAGTTATGGGTGGGGATCGGCGCGTTAGGCGGTGGAGCCAGAGCCTGAAAGACGATGTATTTGCCATTCCCCGTGTAGTTCTCGAACGTCACCGAGAAGGCATGGAGGGAGGTGATAGGCTCGTCGCTGACATCGATGGTGTCGATGGGCACAAAGGTGGAGTCAAAATGATAGTCGCCAGGTATGGCGGGGTCAGAGGCGACACCCACCACCAACTGGCTGAGGTACTCTGCTGTATTGGGACGCTTTATTAGGAAGGAGACCTCCAGGTCGGCAACATCCACCGAGTCGTCCACCCGCGGCATTGCAGCCCAGCAGTAGTACCTTGACGAAAGAGAAAGAGAACCAAATAGACTCAGGCCGACGGTGTCGTCGCCCATATCAGCCCGTGCGGTTATGACGTTGGAGGTGACTGGGGAACCCTCCAAGGTGGTTATGCCGGTGTGCCAGCAGGCGATATCGGAGGTGCTATACCCGTAGCGCTCAAAATCCTCGAAGTAGGGGAACCTGTCGAGATAGGTACACGGTGTGCGGAGCCCAATCCTGCGCCAGGCACTGATGTTGTCTGCGTCACAGACATTGGCCACATGGAAGAGATAGTCCCAGTCGGGGATTAGTCCCGTGAATGTGACGGAAGTGTCAAGCACATCGAGCGATGTGTATATGGCACCGTTGGTGTCCAGCCGAACCATCCAAGAGGCAGCGTGGGTTGTGTCAACCCAGCTGATGGTGGCACTGGTGGGCTCCAGACTCTCCAGCGAGGCACTGACCGGCTTGGCACAAGGGATGGGCATGCGGGTGAACGAATAGTAACGGCTTGCTCCGTGCCAAGTGTAGTAGGTGGTGCTGTAGGGCACAGTGCTGTGGATGGCGGTATGGGTGGTGGGGTCGATAACCATGATGTCGTCGAAGTCGGCAGCCACACCTGTCTGATTTTTGGTGTGGGTCGTGACAGGGGTGTTGGTGCCATACACGATTACCACCCTTGACGAATCCTCGTGCAGCTGCACCTGCCACATCATGTCGGCCGTACGGCCGCTGCCGCTGAAGGGCGACAGGCAAAACTCGCACACGAAGATACGATAGGGTGCCGACCCCGTCAGCTGGTACTTCACATAGCCGTTCTCTCCCGTGCCCATAGAGCGGGAAACGCCGCATATCTTGGGGAGCGACAGGTTGTGGCTGCTTGCCGTAAACTGGCCTGCCGCACCATCCCGGGCGGCGGCATCAGGTCCGAGCCTAAAGATGCCGTTGGAACTGACCGAAAACTGGCTGTAGACCTCCTCCACCAGTGGGAAAGTGAAGCCAAGATTATAAACGCTGGAAGCGGCAGCGTCACGATATGTGTTCCAGATGACGGTGGCATTGCTGTCCAAGGTTATCCACTTTGAACTATCCACACCTGTTTCAAACCGATAGTCAGCCAATGATTGTGCCTGCGCTGCCCACGAAGCTATAAGTGCCGTGAAGAGAAATAATAATTGCTTGTGTTTCATATATAATAATGCTTTAATGTATTAGTGTTGATATGTTGAATTCGTTAATTCGTTAATGTGTTAATTCGTTAGTCTTTGATGCGTCAGCGACTAACACATTCACACGTTAACACATTCACACATTCATCCCCACTTTGATGATGCAAAAGTACGCATTTTTTCTGATATAACAAGTATTTTGTCATTGTTTTATGGAGAAATTTTGTAGGGGGGGGGTAAAATA
>CAZTVH010000100.1:0-7949 GCA_964616965.1 uncultured Bacteroidaceae bacterium
ACCAGACTCCACCTCCATCCACGTGGTCTTGGTGCTCCCGCTGTCGGCTATCAACGTCATATCTTTCTTTTTAACGGCGAATTTTTCTAATTTAACGAATTTCTGCTTACACAAGTCAATTTAAGGCTAATTACGCGAATGCCGCTCGCTCTGCTGCGGCTTGCCTGCCGTAGGCAATTTAGCGTAATTCGCTTGTAATTATGTGTTGCGCGGCCATTAGTTTAATTTGTATAATTCGCCGTTCCCTAGATTATTCCGATGATCTCGTTGATATCCTTGATTCCATGGCGTTTGCAGTAGTCCTCGAGGCCATCGACGATCTTCATGGTAATCGCAGGATCGATGAAGTTGGCCGTACCCACCTGGATGGCTTTGGCACCCACCATGAGGAACTCCAGGGCGTCGGCCGCCGAGGCGATGCCACCCAGTCCGATGACGGGAATCTTCACAGCATGAGCCACTTGCCACACCATACGCACCGCCACGGGCTTCACGGCGGGACCGCTGAGGCCGCCGGTGATGGTGCTGAGGTAGGGACGCTGCCGTTCCACATCCACGGCCATGCCGAGCATGGTGTTGATGAGACTCACGCTGTCGGCACCGGCATCCTCCACAGCCTTGGCGATGTCAACGACACTGGTGACGTTGGGCGTGAGCTTTACTATCAGCGTCTTATGATATACTTTGCGCACCTCCGAGACCACCTGTGCCGCCATGTCGGGGTTGGTGCCGAAGCCCATGCCGCCCTTCTTGACATTGGGGCAGCTGATGTTCAGCTCGATACCGGGGATGTTGTCGAGGTCGTCAATCATTTCGGCTACGTGGCAGTACTCCTCGATGGAGGAGCCGCTGACATTGACAAATATCTTGGTATCAATATCCTTGATGCGAGGATAGACCTCGCGGCAGAAAGTCTCGACACCCACATTCTGCAGGCCCACGGCATTGAGCATGCCCGAAGGGGTTTCCGCCATGCGGGGATAGGGGTTGCCTTGACGACGCTCGCCCGTAGTGCCTTTGACGATGATGCCGCCCAAACGGGAGAGGTCGATAAAGTCGGCGAACTCCTCGCCATAGCCGAAGGTGCCGGAGGCGGTCATCACGGGATTCTTCAGCGTGATATTGTGAATTTTAGTAGACAGATTAACCACGATTGAAATTAAAAATTAAGAATTAATACTAATAATGTGACTTTTTTGGTGTGGGCTCTATTCATTCGATTTTGAGAGCGTGTGTCTTCGACATGCTGAGACGTATTCACTTGATACACCACACACTTGCAGTAAGGGGATATCGAGAGTTTGCCTCTTCGAAGTAATATATAGAAAACTCCTTCTGTTTACCTGCCTCAATGTCGCGTCCCTTCGGGACGCTGAATCTGGTGCTATTCATGACCCCACACTGCGTCCCTTGTGTGGGGTTATTGAGATTCAACCTCTCCGAGGTTGTTGAGAGTGTAGTGCTTTTCATCTTACTTTATTTCCTTTTTGATGTTTCTTCAATTCTTTGTTACACTTTTCAAGCAGCTCTTCCATACTCATACCACTCATGTCTTCCAAGATAAAATATATGGCACCCGAAAAATCATAGTTTACTCGTGCCAAGAAGCGTCGGAACGCTGTGGGCATCTCCTTAATCTCCTTCTCAGTGTCGCGGGTAAAAACCTTTATTTGATTTTGATACCGGGTTTTCCAGGTGCCAAAGCCCTCAATCCTGTTCCATGGGATAGGGGTCTTTTTACCAAAAACGCCGATAATGACAAGATTCTCGTCGGTGAACAAGATTGACTGCGAACCGATGACCACTCGAGCAAAATTCACAAAGTTCATTAGCAACACTAGGGTGAAAAAGGCGAACCAAGCCCACGCTTTCCATGTATTAACATCTACTGCCATCCCAATAGAAACAGCCCAAAATAACAGGGAGACAAGCGTCACCAAGCCCCATTTCAGTTTGTTCTTGAGGTTCATAACCTACTTGTTTTCAAGGAAACCGGCCAGTTTGGTCACATCGAACACGGGACCCTCTTTGCAGACGCATTTGTGACCATCAACAGTGTCGGTGACACAACAGAGGCAGGCACCGATGCCACATGCCATCATATTCTCGAGCGACACCTCGCAAGGGATACCCTTCTCCACAGCATAGCGGCCTACCGCCTTCATCATGGGGGTGGGGCCACAGGTGCAGATATGGTCGTAGGGGGCGAAGAATAGGGAATGCTGGGTGACTAAGCCTTTCTCGCCCAAACTGCCGTCCTCGGTGGCGTAGAGCACCTTGCCGTAGGGCTCAAAGGCTTCGCGCACAGGTATCAGCTCCTTGGTACGCCCACCCAAGAGGATAGTGGGACGCACGCCACGGTCGTTATAACACTTGGCAAGATACAGCAAGGGGGCAATGCCAGCACCTCCGCCAACCAGCAACGGATTGTTGCCAAGGAGAGAGAATCCATGACCCAGCGGATAAATCAGATTGAGCATGTCGCCCACTTTGAGCGTGGCGAGCTGTCGTGTGCCGTTGCCCACAATCTGGATGAGGAGGGTGAGCGTGTTGGCAGAGGGGACGACATCGTGGATGGAGATGGGGCGGCGCAGCATCACCTCACGACTACCTCTCACTTCCACCTCCACAAACTGACCCGCCTCGATGGGTGGCAGTTGGCCGGGATGGCGCAAGGTGAGGGTGAAATAGTGACTGCCCAGCTGCTGGCGGCCAACAATTGTGAAATCGGTTATATGCTTCATATATCCTTTAGCATTTAGTGATTAGCGTTTAGCCTATCGGGGCCGTTGCTAACAATTATGTCAAACAAAATGCAAAAATACGAAAAAAAATCGTACTTTTGCATTTTCAAATATAAAAAAAGGTCAATGCAACTGCCCTCAACCATTCTATCTCAAGCCGTCGACATGCTCTCCACCCTGCCCGGCGTAGGCAAACGCTCCGCGCTACGGTTTGCGCTGCATTTGCTGAAGCAACCCACCGACGAGGTGCTACGGATGTCGGAATCCCTCCGCCGACTGGCAACTGATGTACACTATTGCACTATATGCCATAGTATAAGCGACACCGACCTCTGCCCTATCTGTGCCAGCCCTAAGCGGGTGCAGAGCATCGTTTGCGTGGTTGAGAATGTGCAAGATGTGATGGCGATAGAGAACACACAGCAGTATCGCGGGCTCTATCATGTGCTAGGCGGTGTCATCTCCCCCATCGACGGCATCGGCATTCGCGACCTAAACATCGAATCGCTCCTGCAACGCATACAGCAAGGGCACCCATCGCCAGTCGAAGAGGTCATCTTGGCCCTACCCACTACCATGGAAGGCGACACCACCAATTTCTACCTCAACAAGCAGTTGCGACCCCTCGGAGTGAAAGTGACCACCATTGCCCGCGGCATAGCCATCGGCGACAACTTGGAATATGCCGACGAAATAACCCTCGGACGCTCCATTATCAACAGAATACCTTTCGCAGAATAACCCACATAATAGTATGAAAAAACAGACTAACCTCATCCTAGCACTACTTATGACGATTGCCACATCTGCCTGTGGCCAAAACGCGTCAGACCAAGCCAAGCCTGCAACCCCCCAGGCCCTCGTCACCGAACAAGAGCAGCTGCTGCAAGACATTGGCGAGATGCTATTGGTCGGCTTCCGTGGCACCACACTAGACGACAACAACCACATTATCCGCGACATAACGGAATACCATGTAGGCAGCATCATCCTATTTGAATATGATGCCCCGACAGGCACACGCCACCGCAACATTTCTTCACCCGACCAAGTGAAGCAACTATGCCAAGACCTTCAGAAATACGCCAAAGGGCATCTCCTCATCGGTATAGACCAAGAGGGAGGAAATGTCACCCGCCTACGCGTCAAAGACGGATTCCCCCAAACCCTCAGTGCACAAGCATCGGCGAATGCTGGCGAGAAAAGCGTGGTGGAGAATGCCCTCGTAATAGCCCAAGAGCTAAACAAGGCCGGCATCAACCTCAATTTCGCCCCCTGTGTTGATGTGAACACCAACCCCGACTGTCCCATTATCGGCAAATTGGGGCGCAGTTTCTCGAGCGACCCCGCAGTTGTTGCCAAATATGCCCGTCACTGGATTGATGTGCAATCTAAGCAAGGCATTGTCTCCTGCCTTAAGCACTTCCCTGGGCATGGCAGTGCCTCAGGCGACACCCACGCAGGTCTTGTCGACGTAACCAAGACATGGCAGGAGAGCGAGCTCGAACCCTATCGCGAACTGATTGACGGCGGAGGTGTGGAGATGGTGATGGTAGCCCACGTCATCAACCAGCAGTTGGGCGACGACCTCCCCGCGTCATTATCACCCTTGGTAGTTCGGGAAAAATTGCGCAACGAACTTGGTTTCAAAGGTGTGGTAGTCACCGATGACCTTGCTATGGGTGCTATCGCCAAACACTATGGACTCGAAGAGGCACTGAAGATGGCAATCATGGCAGGCTGCGACATGCTCTGCCTGTCGAACAACGGAGGCGGCACCTACGACCCCGAACTTGTGCCACATGCCGTAGAGACCATCCGTCAGATGGTTGAGAACGGCGAATTGTCCGCCAAAGACATCCACACCGCTGCCGAACGCATCCGAGCTTTAAAAAAGGCACACTCCATCAAATAACACCCAACCGTTGCAATGGAAGAGAAAAACATCATAGAAATCAAAAACAAGAGGGCAGAATATGAGTATTTCCTGCTCGACGACTATACTGCCGGCATCGTGCTGACAGGCACTGAGATAAAGTCTATCCGAGACGGCAAGGCAAACCTCACCGATGCCTACTGTGTGTTTATTGGCAACGAGTTGTTTGTAAGACAGATGCATATATCGGAATACCGTTTCGGTTCCTACCTCAACCACGCCGCCAAGCGCGACCGCAAGCTGCTGCTAAACAAACGCGAGCTACACAAACTGCAGAACAAGATAAAGGAACGCGGCTTCACCATCATACCCGTAAAGCTCTTCGTGAACCCACAAGGGCGAGCCAAACTGCTCATCTCACTGGCCAAGGGCAAGAAATTCTACGACAAGCGCGAGAGCATCAAGGAGAAAGACACGCGTCGCGACATGGAACGAGTACTCAGACGATAAGATATGAAAGTATTCAAATTCGGCGGAGCATCCGTCAACAGCACTGCGGCAGTGCGCAACATGGCAGAGATTGTAGGTGCCTACAAGGGCGAACCGCTTGTGGTAGTGGTCTCCGCCATGGGCAAAACCACCAACATGCTCGAACAGTTAGTACCCGGCGTGCGACCCGTCGAAGAACATCCGGCACTGCTAGAACAGGTGCACAGCTACCACCTGCAAATCATCCAAGGACTATTCCCCAATACCGACCACCCTGTATACAAAGACTTTGACCGTCTCTTTACACAACTGCAAGAACAGACGGCACATCCTGCCACAAACTATAATTACGACTATGACCAGACGGTATGCTACGGCGAACTCATCTCCACCACTATCATCAGCCACTACCTACGCAGCACAGGGTTGGAAAACAAGTGGGTAGACATCCGCCAAGTGGTTCGCACCAACAACCACTATCGCGAAGGCATCGTGGACTTCGACACCACACAGAAAGCAAGCAAGGTTTTCCAAGAGACTGATAGCATGATGTATGTCACACAAGGGTTCATCGCAGGCACCTCCGACGGACACACCACGACCCTAGGGCGCGAAGGTAGCGACTACAGCGCAGCCATCCTCTCCTATTGCCTCGATGCCGAAAGTATGACCATCTGGAAAGATGTGCCAGGATTCCTGAATGCCGACCCAAAATACTTCGCAGACACTGTCAAGATAGAGCAAATACCATACAACGAAGCCATTGAGCTAGCCTACTATGGAGCCAGCGTCATCCACCCCAAGACCGTCAAACCTATTCAGAACAAGAACATATGCCTGCACATCAAATCGTTTGTAACCCCAGAGACGGATGGGTCGGTGATAGGACCGTTCGAAACAATAAAGCCATTAACCCCCCTCTACATCTTTAAAAACAACCAGACGCTACTGTCAGTGCTACCCAAAGACTTCAGCTTCATAGCCGAAGACAATATGCAGACCATCTTTGCCGCCCTTGCCGAGCTGAACATCCGCGTCAACCTTATGCAGAATTCTGCCCTTAGCTTTTCACTCTGCATCGACGACAACGAACTGCTACTCGAACAGCTACGCCAGCGTCTTGCATCCCAATTCTTACTGCGTTATAACCGTGGTTTACAGCTTATCACCATACGCTACTACACACAGCAGATTATTGACACCATCGTTGCTGGCCGCCCAATACTGTTGCAGCAACGCTCACGCACTACCACACAGCTCCTCGTACAGCCTCAATAGCCATGAAAACAATCCTCCCTTCGCATCAATCACCCCTCAGCCGCCTCAACCGCACATTGGCAGGCAAGGCTTATAACAATGCCCGTTACTTTATCCTTGTAGATGAAAACACCTACAACCACTGCTTGCCACAACTGGTGGCGCAGGTAGAACCCCTGCAGAAAGCTGAATTTATGGAAGTCCCCATTGGCGAAGAGTGCAAGGACATAGCCATTGCCACCCAACTATGGCAGACTCTGCTCGAAAGCGGAGCCGACCGCAACAGCGTACTGCTCAACCTTGGCGGTGGCTGCGTGAGTGACCTAGGAGGCTTTGTGGCCTCTGGCTATAAGCGCGGCATACGCTATATCAACGTCCCCACCACTCTTATCGGCATGGTAGATGCCGCCATCGGAGGAAAGACGGCCCTCAACCTCGACGGATATAAAAACCAAATAGGATTCTTCAATCCACCCGACATTGTCTGCATCAATCCCTCATTTCTCAACACCCTGCCCGACGAAGAACTATTCAATGGCGTGTTCGAAATGCTTAAGACCATGATGATTGGCGACCCCGACCAATACCATCATCTCTGCGATATGCTGCTAGGAGGCACCCTCGACATACAACCCGGCATGATAACCACCTGTGCTGAAATCAAGGCAGCTGTGGTCAGACAGGACCCCACCGATAAAGGCATCCGTCACATTCTCAACTTCGGACACACTTTCGGCCACGCCATCGAGTCCTTCAGCCACCAAACTGGCCATCACTACGGACATGGAACTGCCGTAGGCATCGGCATGGTCTGCGCCCTCTATCTCTCCGTTAAGAAGCTAGGCCTACCCCAATCCTGTCTGGATTGCTACCGCAGTGTGGCGACAAAACTCATAGAACTACCTCATTACACCCTGCGCGACACCGAAGTACTCCTCTCCTTTATGCGCCAAGACAAGAAGAACGCCGATGGTGAGATACGCTGCGTGCTGCTTAAAGAACTGGGAGCCCCCGTCATCGACCTTGCCGTTGACGAGAATGAGATTCGTGACGCACTGTTAAAAATATCATAGAATGAGACACCTACACTACTTTATATTTGCACTATGCCTCATGTTGACATTTGCCTCATGCCGACAACAGTACCCACCACCACCTCCCGTCAGTCAATTTTTTGGCGTATGCGAATTCGAGACTGGCAACCTTATTTTCATATACGACACCACTGGCATGGGTAGCGCCATCCAGTCTTCCACCGAGTGGGACTCACTCAAACCCGCTTTTACACATGTGGCTATTACCGAATGTACCGACAGCGGGGTCTATGTTATTGATGCCACGCCCGCTCTAGGGGTGGCACGCCGGCCCCTAATCGACTTCATCTGTTCGGTCTATGATACCAATGCCAAATACGCTTTCGTCGGTATGGCGGAATATTATTATATTAATGTTTCCTTCGACACGGCAACCCTTCTTGAGCGTTTACACTCATTCATCGGGTTGCCCTATGACCCTTATTTCCTGCCCGACAATGGACGGCTCTACTGCAGCGAATTGGTGCAAGAATGCTTCTTCGACCAAAA
>CAZTVH010000101.1:0-7931 GCA_964616965.1 uncultured Bacteroidaceae bacterium
TATTCAAATGCGCGTCCCATAATTATAAACTAAAAAGGGAAAACTAAAAACTAAAAGGTTTTTAACATTCTCATGGTGATTAATTATTGTTGATTCTTGTTTGTGTTTAGAAAGGATAATAATAGTGAAATCATTTCGCTAGAATCTTGAAAGATGGAAGTGTACTATTTGTAGAACTTGACGCAACGAATTGCAAAATCCATGCTTTTAGAATAGCAAACAATCCTTCATGGTATAGTTCTTTTTAGTTTTTAGTTTCTACTTTATACTTTTCAATTTCTTTGGAGAGAAACTCTGTGCAGTCTTCGAAGGTCTTGAATGTGTGTTCTTCGGGGATGACATCGGGGATGACGTGGAGGGTTTTGAGCATGTACATGGGCTGGGGCTGGATGATGGTCATCAGCACGAGGATACCGCGCGCCTGAAGGTCTTTGATGGCTGTTTCCATAGCGTAGAGGCCCGACTGGTCCATGAAACTGACCAGCCTCATGCGGATGATGACTACCTTGGCGTGGTCGGGCACGTCTTCCATCACCTCTTTGAACTTGTTGATGGTGCCAAAGAAGATGGGGCCGTTGAGGCGTTGGATGTAGATGTGCTGGCGCATCTCGTCGGTGATACCGCCTTCGTCCTGCCAGGGCTTGGTCTTGTCGAAGTTGGCTTCGCCAGAGTTGGGGAGGCCTTTGTGCAGGTCTGCGGAGGTCATAGTGCTGCTGCTGTAGCCTCCCTCGACCAGGTCGCTGGCACGCTTCATAAACAGCACACAGGCTATCACCATCCCGATGCCCACGGCGGTGAGCAGGTCGACAAAGACGGTGACCAAGAATACCACCACCAGCACCACGGCATCGGCACGCGGTATGCGCAGGAGGTCTTTGAAGCCCTTGAAGTCGATAATGCCCCAGCCCACGGTGATAAGAATGCCGGCAAGCACCGACAGGGGAACATACTTCACCAGTCCGCCCAGCCCTAGCAAGATGGCGAGGAGCAGCAGGGCGTGCACCATGCCGCTAATCTGGGTGCGTCCGCCACTCTTCACGTTAACCACGGTGCGCATGGTGGCACCCGCGCCGGGCAGGCCGCAGAAGAGGCCGGCTATGGCGTTGCCGATGCCTTGGCCGATAAGTTCCTTGTTGCTGTTGTGCTTGGTCTTGGTGATATTGTCGGCCACCACAGAGGTGAGCAGCGTGTCGATGGAACCCAGACCTGCCAGCGTCAGGCCGGGGATAAGCGAGGCCTTAAGCACCGTCATCCAGTCGATGCCCGACATGCTGATGTTGGCGTTGGCAAAGAACGGCAATGGCAGCCCCGAAGGAATGTCACCAATGATGAGATTGCTGTCCAGATTGCAGAAGAGCGATACTACCGTCATCACGATAAGGGCCACCAGCGTGGCCGGCACCTTTTTGGTGACAAAGGGGAAAAGCTCGATGATGGCGATAGTACCCAACCCGAGGAGCAGGGCGGTGACACTGATGCCCTCCGACACGGCAGCGGGAATGCCCATCACCAGGTCAATCATGGTGCCTGTGCCTTTGAGCCCCACCAAGGGGTAGAGCTGCTGCAGGATGATGATGACCCCGATGCCGCTCATAAAGCCCGAAAGTACGGGGTATGGGATATAGCGGACATACTTGCCCAGCTTGATGATGCCAAACAGGACTTGGAACAGGCCGCAGAACAGCCCCGCCAATGCCATGCTGATAAGCACCGACGAGACGCTCCCATTGCTGCTGGCCCACACCCCGCTGATGAGGGTGGCAGCCACCACAGTCATCGGGCCCGTAGGGCCGCTGATTTGGCTGTGGGTGCCGCCGGAAAGGGCTGCAAAGAAGCCTAGCATGGTGGCTCCCACCAGTCCCGCCAACGCACCCATCGATGCTGCCGATGGGTCGTTGACTCCGCCAAACGCCTGTATGCCGAATGCAAGTGCCAAAGGTAGTGCGACAATACCGGCGGTGATGCCGCCAAAGATGTCGCCTTTGATGTTGTTGGTCTCTATGAATTTCATATAAGTCTCTCTATTTGTATTATTAACTAAAAAACACTGTTGCTATTTGAAGTTGCAAAGATACAAAACATTTTCAGATTATTCTGATTGTCCTATTATCCAATCATCCGTTTTCCCTAACATTCTCTAGTCGCAGAGCAGCCCACGACTGGCGGTTCTTGGTCTGGCACAGGTGCATCCCAAGGCTTTCGGCATGTTGTTGCAGGGTGGGAATGTCGCTCTCGTAGAACCCACTGAGCAGTAGCGTCCCCCCGGCATTCAGGGCAGAAGCGTACGAGGCCATGTCGTTCAACAGAATATTGCGGTTGATGTTGGCAATGATAAGGTCGAAGTTGTCTTGACGGTTCTCCAACAGCGAGGCATCACCGATACGGATGCCCATCTCCACGGCGTTGCGCTGCACATTCTCCATAGCGTTGTTGTACGCCCATTCGTCTATGTCGATGCCCTCCACATAGTCGGCCCCGCGCATCTTGGCCAGTATGCCCAGCACGGCTGTGCCGCAACCCATGTCCAGCACCCGCAGCCCCTCCATAGGCAGCTCCGCCACATAGGAGAGCATCATGTAGGTGGTGGCGTGATGGGCTGTGCCGAACGACATCTTGGGTTCTATCTCAATCTCGTAGTCCACGTCGGTGCGGTGTTCGTGGAAGGGGGCTCGCACCCATATCCTCTTGCCGTTCTCCGCCTCCACCAAGACGGGCTGGTGCTGTTTCTCCCACTCCTCGTTCCAGTTTTTGTCGGGCATTTCTTGAATTGAGAATTGAGAATTGAGAATTGAGAATTGTTTTAGGTCGTCGATTCTCGACTTGAGCCATTCTCCGTCAAATTGGTCTGCCGGAACATATGCCTTCAAACCTTCTGGGGTCTCAACAAAACTATCGTAGGGGCCTTCGTTGCCCAGCGCATCCACCAACAGGTCGCGGTATGGGTCGACTGGGTTAAGCGTGATAGTGACTTCGATATATTTCATTGGTTAAGCATTATACCACTTCTATTAATTGCATGCAATTAAAGTCTCAAATTCTTATCAAATTCAAAATATTCAATTTACAAATCCTCTAATTCTTGATAAACAGAAATCCCCATTAATTCGTCGAAAGGGTATTCTACCCGTGTCAAGAACAGCCCTTGTGCCGGCATCGACACTCCGGCGGCGCAGCGGTCTTTGCGCTCAATAATGTCACGCAGGCCGTCGAGGGTCAGCTTGCCGCGCCCCACGTCGAGCAGGGTGCCTGTCACCGAGCGTACCATATTGCGCAAGAAACGGTTGCTGCGGATGGTGAACACCCACTCGTCCTCTCCCCTATCCCAATGTGCCTCACTCAGGTGGCAGATGTTGGTCTTCACCTGTGTGTGCAGCTTGGCAAAGCTGGTAAAGTCTTCATACTCCATCAATATCCTCGCTCCCCGGTTCATCAGCTCTATGTCGGGGCGGTAGTAGATGCGGCAGTACAGCCCTTGTCGGAAGGGCAGCCGCCGGTCGCTGACGTGGTATTGGTAGGTTCGTGCCGTCGCGTCGAAGCGGGCGTGGGCGTTCTCCCTGACGGGAAACACTTCATATATGGCAATATCCGTGGGCAGCAGGCTGTTGAGCTTGAAGGTGAGCTGGGGGCAGTCCACGGGCTCTTCGGCTGTGAAATGGGCGTAGAAGTCGCTAGCGTGCACACCCGTGTCGGTGCGTCCGCAACCCACTATGGCTATAGGCTGCCGTAGCAGTGTCGCCAACGCCTCTTCCAGTGTCTGCTGCACCGTCGGCAGGTCGGGCTGCGTCTGCCAACCGCAGTAGTTCGCTCCGTTGTAGGCCAGATGGATAAAATAGCGCATATCTATGTTTCTATTTTGAACTAAGAACTAAAAGCCACAAGGCGCGGCAGCCCCCTTTTTACCTTTTAGTTTTTAGTTTTTACTTTTTACCTTTTTAGTTTCACCTCATTCACCAGCTGCCACACCATCGTCTTCAGCTCATACACAAACTGGGCAGCGTCGTATTTGTGTGCCTCTATCTCGCGCAGCTTCTTCTCCCACTGCCCCGTCAGCTCCGCACTCTTCAGCAGGTCGTTGTGTATGATTTTGATGAGCCCCACTCCCGTGTCGGTGGCATATAGCGACTTGCGTTCCTTCTTGATATAGTTGCGTTTGAACAATGTCTCGATGATGGCTGCGCGGGTCGAGGGCCTTCCGATGCCGTTCTCCTTCATCGCGTCGCGCAGCTCCTCGTCGGCCACGCTCTTGCCCGCCGTTTCCATTGCCCGCAGCAGGGTGGCCTCGGTGTAGGGCTTGGGCGGCGTGGTCCATTTCTCGGTCAGCGTGGGCGTGTGCGGCCCGCGTTCTCCCTTCTGGAAGTCGGGCAGGGTCTTCTCCTCCTCCTCCTTCCTGTTGCCCTCGTCGTCGGTGGCCACCTCCTTGCTGGCACGGCCCCAATTAAACACATCGCGCCACCCCTGCTCCAATATCTGCTTGCCTGTGGCCTTAAACTCCACCTTGCCCTTCTTCACCCTACCCTCTGGCGTGGCCTCCTCGGTCTCCACCTTGCCCGTCACCGTGGTGGTCGAGAATTTGCAGTCGGGATAGAACACGGCAATAAACCGTCGCGTGATGAGGTCAAACACCTTCTTCTCGTTCAGTGCCATATCGCCGTTGGCGGGATTCATGCCCGTGGGGATGATGGCGTGGTGGTCGGTCACTTTCGACGAGTCGAACACCTTCTTGCTCTTCTTCAGCTTGGTACCCATCAGGGGCTGCACCAGCGGAGCGTAAGGCTGCAGGCCCTGCAGTATCTGCGGACATCGGGGATATACGTCGTCGGGCAGATAGGTGGTGTCCACGCGCGGATAGGTGGTGAATTTCTTCTCGTAGAGGTTCTGTATGTATTTCAGCGTCTCGTCGGCCGAGAACGAAAACTTCTTGTTGCACTCCACCTGCAGGCTTGTCAAGTCGAAGAGCCTTGGCGGTGCCTCGTTGCCAGCCTTCTTGGCCACTCCCGTCACCTCAAAGTCGCGGTCCTGTATCAGTGCCAACGCCCGCCGCCCCTCCTCCTCGTTGGTGATGCGTCCGCGGCTGTCGGTGCTGCCCTCTTCGCCTCCCTCCTTCTCGCTCTGCTTGAGGGTGAAAAGGGTGTCGCGATACACCGTCGACAACACCCAGTACTGCTCTGGCTCGAAATGCTCTATCTCCAGCTGCCTGTTCACAATCATCGCCAATGTCGGTGTCTGCACCCTTCCTATCGACAACACCTGCCGCTGTGCCTGGCGGTATTTGAGGGTGTAGAGCCGCGTGGCGTTCATGCCCAGCAGCCAGTCGCCTATGGCACGGCACAGCCCCGCCTCGTACAGCGACTGGTAGTCCTCCTGCGGCTTCAGGTTGGCAAAACCCTCCCGTATCGCCTCGTCGGTCATCGAGTTTATCCAAAGCCTCTTCACCGGGCAGGTGGGCTGCGCCTTCTGCATCACCCAACGCTGTATCAGCTCTCCCTCCTGTCCGGCATCGCCGCAGTTCACGATATACTCTGCCGACTGCATCAGCCGTTTGATGGTGTTGAACTGCTTCTCATACCCGTCGTTGGCAATCAGCTTGATGCCAAAACGGTTGGGTATGATGGGCAGGGTCTCCAAGTTCCACGACTTCCACCACGGGTCGTAGTCGTGCGGCTCCTTCAGCGTACAGAGGTGCCCGAACGTCCACGTCACCTGGTAGCCATTGCCTTCCATATAGCCGTCGTGCGACACCTTGGCCCCCAATATGCGGGCGATGTCGCGTCCCACCGACGGTTTCTCAGCAATGCAGACAATCATTGGAATTGAGAGTTGAGAATTGAGAATTATGCGGGTGCGGCAGCAAAATCATCAATTTTCTCCCAATCTTTACTTTATCTGTATCGCAAAAGGTAGTCTTGCCTGCAGCGGTTCCATCTTCGACCAGCTGACCAACTCGCTGTAGAAGGGGACGATGCTGTTCAGGCGGGCGTTGATTTGCTCTTCCTCACTCTCGTTCATCTTCTGCATCATCAGGCTCCAGAGGTCCTTCTCGGCCGGGAACACCTTGACGCTGCATTTGTCGTAGTCCACCTCCGCCTCCTCGGCGGCGAGGTGCAATGCCAACGTCATTCCTCCCAGCGTGTCCACCAGCCCTATCTCCTTGGCCTGCGCGCCGGTCCACACGCGTCCCTTGGCAATGCTGTCCACCTGTTCGCGTGTCATGCCGCGTCCGTCAGCCACACGCTGCGTGAAGGTGACGTAGAAATCCTCCACATTCTTCTGCATCATGGCACGGGCATCGCCCGACAGGGGGCGCAACACCGAGAGCCCCGCGCTGTTCTTGTTGGTCATCACCGTGTCGGTGGTGATGCCCAGCTTCTGGCGCAGCAGGGTGCCCACCTCAGGTATGGTGGCAAACACGCCTATGCTGCCCGTCAGCGTGGTGGGGTGCGCCACTATCTTGGTGCCGAAGCAGCTTATCTCGTAGCCCGCGCTGGCCGCCAGCCCGCTCATCGATACGATGACGGGCTTCTCCTTCTTCGCCTCTATCACCGCGTGGGTCATGCTCTCCGATGCCGTCACCGCCCCGCCGGGCGAATTCACCCTCAGCACTATCGCCTTCACCTTCTTATCCTTGACGGCATCGGTCAGGGCCTTCACTATGTCGTCGCCATACACCGCCGTGGCTGTGCCGTCGCCCTTGCCGGGCACCACCTCTCCCTCGGCATAGATGACGGCGATACGGTAGTCCTTATCCTCCTTCTCAAACGACTTGGCGTAGCGTTTGGCCTTCACCAGCTTGACAGCGTCGTAGCGCGCCTTGAGCATATACTTCACATCCTGTGCAAAGCATAGCGTGTCCACCAGCCCCGCCTTCAGGGCGTCGTCGGGCAGGTAGCCGCCCAGGTTGTCCGCCACGGCGTTCAGCTGCTCTGCCGTCATTCGGCGATTGGCAGCCATCACCCCCACGGCATAGTCCCAGATACTGTTGATATAGCTGCGCACCTGCTCGCGGTTGGCATCGCTCATGTCGGTGCGCGTATAGGCCTCGCCCGCGCTCTTGTAGGCACAGCTGGTGGGGCGTATCAGCTCCATGTGCACGCCCAGCTTGTCCAGCAGTCCCTTGTAGAACATCACCTCCGCGCCCATGCCACGGAAGTCGACCATGCCCGACGGGTGCACACACACCTTGTCGGTGCTGGTGGCCAGATAATACTCCGGCTGGCTCATCACCTCGCCGTAGCTTACCACAGGCTTGCCGCTCTCCTGCCTGAAGGCGCAGAGGGCATCCTTCAGTTCCTCGGCCTGCGCCCAGCTCAGGTTGCTCCCGCCCAGGTGCAGATAGAGGGCCTTCACACGCTCGTCGTCCTTGGCGTGGTCGATGGCGGACTGCAGGTCGCTGAGGCTCGTCGGCGTGTTGTCGCCCAGCAGGGCCATCAGCTCGTTGGGCTGCGCCTCCGTCACGGCCCCGGTCAGGTTCAGCTCCACGGCAAAACTCTTGCCCGTGATAGGCACGCTCTCGCTCGATGCCGTCGACAACAGCGACACCATCATCATCGCAAAGATAAGAAACGAGACCACACTCAGCACCACCGTGCCGATAATAAATCCCACTGCCGATGCCAGCATAGTCTTGCCGAAGCCCATCGGCTCCTTTTGGGGCCGCCCCGTCTTGGGGTTTTGTGTTGTATTTGTTGAGTCCATAATATGTTATAAATTTAGTTTCACCATTGTTCCTGTTGCAAAAATACGCAAAATATCCGACATGGCATAAAAAAAATGCTGACTTCTGTCGGGGATAGTCCGTGTCAGACGTACTGGGCTGGGTACACGTCTCTTTTTACAGCATCGAAGATACTATATAAATCACCAAATTTTTTTTAAATACTTTTCATCACATTTAGAAACAAGATGTTATATCCATGACTTTTGTTATAAATCAT
>CAZTVH010000102.1:0-7818 GCA_964616965.1 uncultured Bacteroidaceae bacterium
TGTACCGCTTTTTACCGTTTCTTACGGCTTTCTATCACATCCTACTGATTGCCACGGCTTTTTGGGTCGTTTTCCGCATCCTGAAGCGGAGATGGAGCGTGAAAGGTTCAGTGATGGAACGGAGAACGGTGGGGGTTGGCATGGGCGCATTGGTCCGCCAATTCGTCGTACCACTCTTGTCCGAAGCGGCGGACGAGGGGTTCGCGGAGATATTGGTAGAGGGGCACGCCGCATTCCTTGCCTTTGCCGACGGCGCATCGGCACACGTCCCAGCGGTGGTAGTTGATGGACTTAAACTCGCCATATTCGTCGATGCGCAGGGGGTAGAGGTGGCAGCTGATGGGTTTGGGCCAGTCGGTTTTGCCGTCGCGGTAGGCCTGCTCGATGGCGCAAAAGGCGGTGCCGTCGTCGCCCCAGGCCACGTAGGCACACTCGCGGTTGTTGACCAAGGGGGTGCACGGCTCGGCGGCATTGTCGAGGGCGGAGACCCCGTGGCGATGAACCACTTCGATGCCGGCCTCAGTCATGTAAGGCTCTACGGCGGGGAGTATGCGTTGGAGGATGGGGATTTCTGCTTCAAGGAGCGGTGCCCCGCAGTCGCCCTCTACGCAGCATTGGCCCTTGCATTGGGCGAGGTCGCAGCAGAAACACTGGTCGGCGATGTCTTCGGAGATGATGCAGTCTTGTACGATTAGCATGTGGGTGAAGTGAAAACTAAAAGGTAAAACTAAAATACTTGACCCTTATTGCAGTTCGTCGGCTATCTTGTCGGCCAGTACCTTTGCCAGTTTGTAGCGCGATTCGACCGTCCAGCCGGCCACATGGGGGGTGAGGACGGTGCGAGGGGAGTTGATGAGGTATTGGAAGGCGGGGTGTAGGTGTTCGAGGTCGAGGCCGTCGCGGCTCATGTCCTCGTACTCTATCACGTCGAGGGCGGCACCAAGGATGTGCTCATCTTTCATAGCTTCCACTAGGTCGGGTGTGTTGACAACGGCACCGCGCGAGGTGTTGATGAGGTAGAAGGGGTGGCTGAAGCGTTGGATAAAGTGGTGGTCGACCATGTGGTGTGTTTCGGTGGTGAGCGGCACATGGAGGCTCAACACCTCGGCACGCTCCTGCAGCTCGGCGAGGGTGGCCTCCTGCACATAGGCGGGGGCATAGCCGTTGGGCTTGTATTTGTCGTAGGCAATGATGGTGCATTCGAAGCCTTGCAGCCGTTGGGCGAAGGCGCTGCCCATGTTGCCAAAGCCGATGATGCCGACGGTGCGTCCCTTGATTTCCAGCCCTCGGTTGGCTTCGCGTTGCCATAGGCCTTGCCGCACTTCGGCATTGGCGCGGGCTATGTTGTCCATCAGGGCAAGGAGTAGCCCTAGGGCGTGTTCGCCTACTGCGTCGCGGTTGCCCTCGGGCGAGTTGAGGCAGCGGATGCCCAGGCTTTCGGCATAGTCCACGTCGATGGTCTCCATGCCTGCGCCCACACGCCCGATGCAGCGCAGGTGGCGGGCGTGGTCGAGGAAGTGGCGGTCGATATTAATCTTGCTGCGCACCACCAACGCGTCGTGTTGCCCTATCTGCTCTAGGAGGCTGTCGTAGGTGACGGTGGTGTCAACCACTACCGAATGTCCTGCAGCCTCCAGTGTCTGCTGCAGCACGGAGTGGGTCTTGTCGGTGACGAGGATGCGTGACATGTGGCTATTCAAAGACGTTGATGACCACCTTGGACGAGGCTCCCAATATGCCGATGCCCCCTTCGATGTTGGTGTGCACCTGCACAGGCTCTGAGATCACCTGCATGAAGCCGTCGTTGTTTTCGGCGGCTTTGAGGGTCTTGGTGTACAGGTATTGGTCGCGGCTGATGGCATAGACTTCTAAGCGGGTGGTAGAGAGTTCAAGCTCTTGGTCGGGGGTGTCGAAATGGGTGTTCAGAGAGACATGTCCGATATAAACACTGATGGTGATAGGGTGGGCGTTGCCGTTGATGCGTTCGTCGGTGAAGCTGACGGCGTTGCCACTGTTGTCCTCCTCTTCGTATAGGTCGAACACCTCGTTGGTGGCATCAATGTCGAAAAGAATGTCATCCTCGATGGTAATCCAGCGGTAGCTCCAACTCTCCCATGTCTTGGTAGCAAGACGCACCATGTAATAGTTTCGCTCTTCGGAGGGGTCGTGGAGTTTGAAGTGCAATTTGATGTCGCCTTCGACGTAACCATTGACATGGACACTGTCGTCAATGTCGGTCCACCAGTGTTCGTTCATGGTAGTGTCGTATTCGATGGTGAAGTCCGACACCACAGGCCGTTGGGGTATGCGGCAGCCGGCACTCACTTCGCCCAGGTGGGGTGATATGACGCGTATGCTCAGGCTGTCGCCCGGTTGTGGCACGATGCCGGTGTTGTACATTCCGTCGCCTTCGCTGGAGGCGGTACTCTCGTTGCCGTTGACGGCTACAATCACTTGGGCGTTGTCGATAGCGGGAACCTCGGCATTGCTGAGGAAGAAACGGCTCTGCGACACGCGCAGCATCCAGGTGCTGTCGGCTTGGGGCTTGGATATGACCACAAGGTATGGGTCGGTAACTTCGCCGTTAAATTCTATGATTTTCTCGCACGAGGAGAAGCCCAAGGTTACCAAGGTGGCTAATATGAAGGGAAAAACTCTTTTATTCATGATTCGAGTTATGTTATGTGTTGATATGTTGATATGTTGATATGTCAGCAAATTTTCAATTTTCAATTTTCAACTTTCAATCTAAAAAGTCCATGTGTAACTAATAGACGGGATGATGGGGAAAAGCGAGAGCTGTTTCAGGTATTTGGTTTCGCCATAGCCGTCGACCAGCCAGCTATAGTCAGACCCTTGATATACCAAATATGGGTTCTTTCGATTGTATAGGTTGTAGACACTGATATTGATGGTGCGATGGCCGCGCTTGAGGTCGCGGTGGAAGTTGACACTTGCATCCATGCGATGATAGTTGGGCAGGCGGTAATTGTTGCGGCTGCTGATGTAGGGTGTCAGGCCGTAATAATACTCGTCGGACGTGTTATCGCTGGCATCGAATTCCTGCATTGCCAATGTGGCGGCGTTGCCGCTGGAGAAGACCCAGCTGATGCTGGCGTCGATTTTGTCGGTGAACTTGTAGGTGGCGACGAGGCTCACATCGTGCCTACGGTCATACTTGGCTGGGAACACCCTGCCGTTGTTCAGCTCTTGACCGGGACGGTCGAAGAGGCGGTCGGCGTGGCTCCAAGTGTAGCCAATCCAGCCAGTGAACTTGCCAATATTCTTTTGAGCAAGGAACTCGATGCCGTACGACCATCCACGGCCCATGCACACCTTGTCTTCCCAGCCTTGCGAGCTACCCCAGAACGAGGCACCGTCCTTGTATTCGAGCAGGTTGTCCATGTATTTATAATAGCCCTCGACAGAGAGGTCTACAATGTCCATCAGGTTGTAGAAGAGACCTGCTGCCACCTGCTGCGAGGTCATGGGGGTGATGCGTGCGGTGACGGGCACCCACAGGTCGGTAGGCAGGCTGATGCTGCTGTTGCTCAACAGGTGTAGGTATTGTGTCATATAGGCGTAGCCCACTTTGGCGGATAGACGGTCGGAGATAAGCCAGCGTCCGCTGAGGCGGGGCTGCAGGTTGGGGTAGAACTTGCCCTGCACGGCAAATCCAGTGAAGTTGAGACCGACATTGACCTTGAACTTGTCGTTGATGCGCCAGTCGTCCTCGGCATAGAGCATCAGCTCGCTGGCACCCACGCGGCTCTGCCCTAGGACGGTGTCGAAACGGTACTGCGAGGTTTGGTAGTTGAAGGACTCAAGGAAACTGGAAGTCTCAGGTTTGAAGAGGTGGTGGATGTACTGCCCACCGAATTTTATCGCATGGTCGGGAGTGGGAGCGTAGTCGAAGTCGGCACGTGCCGTAATGTCCTCGATGCCTGAGTTGAAGCGAATGGACATTGTGTCGCCATAGGTGATGAGGTGTCCGTACTCGTCGTAGGCCTGATGCCCCGACTGCTCCGACAGACTGAGGTTGTTGCGGTAGCGGGTGTAGGCCCCTGTCACGTTCATAAAGAGCTTGGGCGAAAGCTCGTAGTTCCAACGCAGGCTGCCCACTATGTTGCCCCAGTTATAGCCTAGCCGCATGCTCTCGTCCACCACATAGCCGTTGCCCACTTTGAAGCGGGCATACAGTGCGTCGTCGCCCATATAGTAGGAGGCATAGAGGCGGCTGCGGTCGCTGAATTTGTGCGTCACCTTGGCATTGAGGTCGTAGAAATAGTAGCCGGCGTTGGTCCTGCCAGAGAGGCCTTCGGTAGCTGCCACAATGGAGATGATGGGCTGAATCAGCACGTCGCCGTAGGTGCGCCGTCCCGAAAGAGAGAAGGTGGTCTTCTCCTTTACGATGGGGCCTTCAAAGTTGAATTTGGCAGAGATAAGTCCCACGCTCAAGCCGCCGTGATACTCCTTGTCGTTGCCGTTGTTGGTGGTGATGTCGAGCACACTGCTCAGTCGGCTGCTGAAATGGGCGGGGAAACTGCCTTTGTAGAGGCTGATATTCTTCACTGCGTCGCTGTTGAATGCCGAGAAGAAGCCTCCTAGGTGGTTCACGTTGTACATCGGCACACCGTCGAGCAGGAACAGGTTCTCGTCGGGGCCACCGCCGCGCACATACATACCCGACATGCCTTCCGCGCCGCTCTGCACGCCGGGCAGCAGCTGCACCACCTTGATAACGTCGGTCTCGCCAAAGATGACGGGCACGGCCTTCACCTGCTCCACGGGCAGCTCAACCACGCTGGTCTGCGAACTTTCCACATGTTGGATGCGTTCGCCGCGTACCGTCACCTCCTGCAGTAGCACAGAACCGTGCAGCTTCACGTCCAGACGGTGGTTCTGGCTCATTGCCAGTGGGTGGAATTGTGTCTCGTAGCCCACAAACGAAACGCGGATGACCGCCTTCGCGTCCTTTAGGGTGAGGGTGTAACGTCCGTGTTGGTTGGTAACGGTGCCTTTTTTCGAAACGGTGTCGAAGACGGTGGCACCGATAAGGGTCTCACCTGTTTTGGAATCGGTGACGGTGCCGCTCACTGTGTGTTGCGCCCACACGGGGAGGGCAAGCAGTCCAAGTAGTAGTAGGATGATGTTTTTTCTCATGTCTAAATAACTTTATTTATCAGTTTTGTCAGTTCTATCTATATAACGTACAAATGGCCGAAATCTTACATGTTGTGTCGAAAAAAAATTTGCCTGCGGCAGATAATTCTTAGTTTTTAATTCATTACAGCAGGTCTTCGGGGCGTATTCTTGCCCCAGGGTCGTCGTCCCACGGTTTGCGGGTGGGAGGGGGGAGCGGTCGATCTTCGCTGTCGTCGGAATGGTCTGTTGCCGAAGTATGGCTCTCCGCAGTGGGCGGAATGTTGCCGTCCTCGTTGTGGTGATTGCTCTTGTTGCGATGCCGATGTTGCCGCCCGTGTTTGTACTCTTCAATAGCCTCGCCTGCCACAATGCCTGTCGGCACGGCAATGATGGCGTAGCCCAGCAGCATCACCAATAGCGACACGAAGCGTCCCGTGTGTGTGACGGGCGCAATGTCGCCGTAGCCCACGGTGGTTATCGTCACCACAGCCCAATAGATGCCTTCGGGGATGCTAGTGATAGCTGGGTTTACGCCCCCTTCGATGCCATACATCGTAGCCCCCAGTATCACCGCCATGATGAATACGAACAGCATAAATATCAGAATTTTCACCGCGCTGCGTTGCAAGGCGTTGATGAGGAAGCGGCTTTCGTCCAGAAACTTCTGCATCTTGAAAATGCGGAAGATGCGCAGCACCCGCATCAGTCGTAGCACCGACAGGGTGGAGGCTGCCGGTAGCAGCAGACTCAGGTAGGCGGGGAAAATGGAGAGGAAGTCGATGATGCCAAATAACGAGAGGATGTACTTCCAAGGCCGTTTCAGGCAGTAGATGCGCAGGTAGTACTCGAAAGTGAACAGGATGGTGAACCCCCAGCCAATCACTCTCATCAGCACCGAGAACCAGTGTGCCGTGCCAGCCATGCTCTCCAGCATGATGGTGACGATATTGGCCCCAATGAGTATCAGCAGCCAGATGTCGAATTTCTTTCCGGCAGGCGTGTCGGACTTGAAGATGATGGTGTAAATCTGCTGTTTCGACAGCGAGCGGTATTTCTTGGGCAGTAGCACCGTGAACAGGGTGCGGTGCAGCAGGTCGCCGATGAATTGGATTACCTTGCGTGCTATGTCCCTATATGGAATGGAGGAGATTTTGTCTCCCAAATAGTTCATTCCATCCTTGATAAAATCTTTAAACGACACTTTTTTTAAACTAAAAACTAAAAAGTAAAAACTAAAACTTTCAACTTTCAACTCTCAACTTTTCAATAACTAGCGTCGAGCAGCGTTGGGGGGTGAGCGCCAGTGCCACCCGTTGTATGTCGGCGGAGGAAACACGGCGGTAGCATTCCGGCTCGCTGTTCACCAGACCCACATTGCCAATCATCTCGAAATAGCATAGGCTCAACGCCCTGTCGGCGGCCTTGTATTGCGAATACACAAAGGTGTTCTCGAACTTGTTTGCCACCTTTTCCAACTCGTGTTGGCTGACGGGAGTCTGCTGTAGCTTTTTGATTTCCTCCTCGATGGCACGCTCTGCCTGCTCAAAGGCCACGCCTTGGCACAACTTGCCGCTCACCACAAAGAGGCCCCCCGCCAAATCGCCCGTTATGTAGGCGTTGATTTCGGTAAACAGATGCTCCTCCAGCACCAGCCGTTGGTACAGCCGCGACGAGTGTCCATTGCTCAGTAGGTCGCTAATCATGTCGTACACATAGTAGTCTGCCGACCATCGGTCGCACATCACCCATGCCATGTAGAGGGCGTTGTTGGGTACATTGCGTTGCACCTCCAGCCGTCGGGGTTCGGTCTGCGCGGGTTCGTCGAAACGCTGTCGCACGCCGGACGGCGATGCGGTGGCTCGGCTGATGGAGCCAAACGACTGCTGCACCCATTCCATTGTTTGGTCGAAGTCCACATTGCCTGCTATGGCGAGGATGGCGTTGGAGGGCAGGTAATAGCGGTCGTAGAACTCGCGTACGTCCTGCACCGTGGCCTTTTGCACATGCCGTATGTCGGCCCCGATGGTGCACCAGCGGTAAGGGTGCTGCCTGTAGCACAGCGGGCGTAGCAGCATCCACACGTCGCCGTAGGGCTGGTTCATGTAGCGTTGGTTATACTCCTCTGTCACCACGCGCTTCTGCACATCCAGCACATTCCAGTGGTCGCCCTCAAGGTCCCATTCGCCACGCATACGGTCGGCCTCCAGCGTCAGGGCCTGCTGCAGATGTTGGGCGGGTAGGGTGAGATAGTAGTTGGTGTAGTCGTTGTTGGTGAAGGCGTTGCTCTCGCCTCCCAGCTCGTCCACCACGCGGTCGTAGTCGGGGAAGCGTCGCGTGCCGCCGAACATCAGATGTTCAAATAGATGGGCAAAGCCCGTGCGGTCCGTGCGCTCGTTGCGCGACCCCACGCAATACAGCAAGTTTACCGTCACTAGCGGTGTAGTGTCGTCGCGGTGCAGCAGCACCCGCAGTCCGTTGTCCAACGTCACTCTACTATACGAAACCATCAATAGTTACAAATTAGAATTTCACACAAATATCTCGAATAACGTCGTACCCCTCACTTTATTGCATAGCCGTTTAAATTAAAAAAAAAGAATTCGTTAATGTGTTAATTCGTAAATTCGTGAATCTTTGATGCACCAAGGACTAACACATTCACACATTCAATAA
>CAZTVH010000103.1:0-3626 GCA_964616965.1 uncultured Bacteroidaceae bacterium
CGAGAGCAACAGCCTGCTGTTCAACGGCACCGACTTCGTCTACAGCGACAGCCTCTATAACGCCATGTGCGACCCATTCAATCTAGCCGCGATGCCCCTACAGCAAGGCGGCACCACACAGTACAAGCTCCTGCTGCTGCAAGGCGTGGCACAGTATCTGATAAGTCAAAAGGCCGACACCGCCTCGGTGCGGTGGCAGACGCTGTGTCGCGAGTTGCGTGCATTCCTCCACCACTACTCCCTCGGCTGGCATCGGGGGACAGTACGCAAGGCAAGCCATTCCCCAGCCCTGGACATCGACATCAACCCTATCCTATCTCCCGACGAAGAGGCCTTCTTCACCTACGACGGGGACAGCACCACCACGATGTATATCCGTATCATACACTCCATTAGCGACACATTGAAAGAGCTCCCAAAGCGGCAGCACCTCGAATATGCCTTGTCGCAGCCCGTGCTGCACTCCTTCGCGGTGAAGGTATCCCCACCGAAAGACAAGAGCACGAAGAACCGCTACAGCTTTCCCTCATTGCCTGCGGACAAGTATGCCCTGTTGGTCTCCGACCGCCCATTCCCTGCCCGACTCAACAAGAAAGGCGACGCACAGCCCATGTCGCTCGGACCAATGATGGGCCACCCTGACAACGATACGGAGATTATCATGGACGGCAGGGAGCCCTCGGTATTCATGTACACCTTCGCCTTCCAGCCTATCGCCATAGAGCCCATACAAGGGACAAGCGGACAGGGCGTAGTGCTGCTCACCTCCACGGGCGAACCTGTCGGCGGCATCACCGTCACCTTGCGGGGGAAAGTGACGCAGAATGGCATACCCACTGGCGACAGCATCGTCCTCACCACCGTCACCGACAGCCTGGGACGCTTCGACTTCGGCAAACTGATGCCCCTAGGCGAAGGCGTCAAGCCCACCTACAGCACCACCTACCAAGGCTATACCGCCACACTAGAAAATATTGACGACTGGTTCTTCCATAGAATTAGAGCCTTGGCAGAAGAGGAGGAAGGGGCCGACACGGTGGTGTCGTTCTTCCTCAACGCCAAGACCTACCGCTTTTCCGACACGCTCCGCTTCACCCTCATGGCGCAGCAAAAGGCCGCCGGCAGCAAGGCCAACTACACCCCCGTTCAGCACAGCACCTTCCGCGTGGTGATGAATGACGGCAAATTGTACGACACCATCACCACCATCCTGCTCACCACCGACGACATGGGGTGGGCCGAGGGGAGCATCGCCCTGTCGCAAGTGCTTGATGAGACAAAGGAATACAATGGCAACCTTGCCCTTGTAGTCAACAACTACGACGACGATAGAATAGGGCTTGCATGGTTCAAGGTAGAGGACTATAAACTGCCCACCATGTCCATGACCCTAGAGACCACGAGCGACACCCACCACTATGGCCAGCCCGTGCACATCGAGGGCTTAGTCAACTCGCGCAGCGGTGCCACGGTGTCGCCCACCACAGTGTCATACACACTGAAGCAGACGTTTGACTACGCAAACTGGACGAAAAACGTGGGCAACAAACACGAGGGGACGTCATTCATCGTCAGCTCGGGCCAGCTGCCCATAGGACCCGACGGCAGCTTCAGCTACCGGTTCGTTCCCGCTAAGTACGACTACCTTCCCTACCGAGACGGAGAGCATGCCTTATACTATTTCAGCGTCACCGCCACCGACCCGGCAGGCGAGACAATGACAAAGGAACTTAAGATTTCGGTGGGCGACCAAGTCGGCCACATCGACCTCAGCACCGCCTACCGGCCGGGCATTATGCTCCCCCTCAACTATAATGAAAACTATATCGGCGGGCTGGATGACATCTATGTCGGCTGCCGCAGCCTCGACAACGACCATCTGGCCGTTCCCGCCCGCCTCACGATAGAGGCCGAAAAGAATAGCACCGTTGTGTGGCAGGGCGACATGGAAATTCCCGCCAAAGAGACACCGCTCTCCGACCTTGTCCCGCCCATCGACCTGCCCAACGGGCACCTACGCTTCATTGTCACCTGTGCCAACCCGCACTTACACCCCGACACACTACGAGTAACGCACCTGGGCTTCGACGCCCCCATGCCGCTCGACAGCCTGACACTCTTTGCCTCGGTGGAGAAGAGCGAATACCACGTCGGTGATACGATGCGAGTGCGTGTGGGCAGCGCCACGAAGGTTTCGGCAATGCTGCTCTTATCGCGCAACGACAGCATCTTCCTCTTCCGCCATCTGCGCCTCGACAAGGGCTTTGCCCATATCGCCTTGCCCGTCGACCATCGGTACAGGGGCGAAATGGGTGTCTCCGTTATCACCTACCACCACGGGCAGCGGATTGTCGGGAGTTCCAACATCCGAGTATGGTCACCCCGACTCCCAAAACTGAAGCTGGAATGGATAGAACCCAAAGCCTTTAGCCTCACGCCTGAAAGTCCCGACTTCTATGTGCAGCGGCTTTTCGCCGGTGCCCCCGTCCACTGGCGGCTACGGCTGACCGACTCGCTCGGCAACCCCGTGCAGTCGGCACTGGCACTCACCGCCTACGACGATGCCCTAGGATACGACGAACTATTCTCTGGACGCAGAGGCTACGAGCCATTCAACTACAACTGCAAATTCCAAGACCAAGAGCTCACCTCTAACCGCTCGCGGCTGAACTACACATGGTGGAAAGAAGATCAGCAACGGCCTTTCTTCACACTACAGAGACTAAACCGCAGCCGACGCTTCCAAGACCGGGAATACTACATCGACAAGCCGATGGTCAAGTCCCTCCTGTCGGTAGGCACTGCGGGCTTCGACGTTTTGTATTGTATGTCATCCACGATAGAAGGCAACCCGCTGGGTAAGGCCTACAACCAGTCGATTCCGAAAGGCATATTACGCACCGACCTGTCGCCCTACGGGCCGTGGTTCGGCAACCTGCACAGCGACCGCGACGGCATAGTGGACCTTCGTTTCAACGCTCCCCAACGCCTCGCCCGCTGGATACTCGACGGCGTTGCCATGGACAGGCAAGGCTCCATTGCACGGACATTCAACATCTTTACCACCTACCGCGACATCATGCTGATGCCCAATGTGCCGCCGTTCCTCTATGCAGGTGACAGCACTGCCCTGAATGTCCGCATAGACCGCATCGACAATTCCACCATGAGTGACCTGGCCGTCAGCCTCTACAAGGGCACCAAGGCAAAAGGTAGGCCGCATACCGCAGCCCTACCCGCCGGAGCATCACAGGCGCAGTTCCCCCTCACGGCACCACGCACGTTGTTTCACTTTACCTCGAAGCATCGCGACTACACCCTCACCATCAGCGACCCACAGCGTGGCGACAGCGTTCTTGACGCGCAGACGGCAGGCGTAGACATACTGCGGCATCCCCGATTACACGGCAACACCTATCCACTCACCCAAGCTGACTACCACATCCTGCAATCCCGCACGACAAAACTCTTTGACTGGGACACCTATAGCCCATCAGATCTAAAAGACATCTTCGACTCGCTCTATTGTGCCGCAGTGTACCATAACGACCAAGCTGTAGACACGTTGCTTCGCATCCTCGACGAGGCACAGCTACCTGACGGCGGTTGGCCCTGTTTGAAGCATC
>CAZTVH010000103.1:3636-7794 GCA_964616965.1 uncultured Bacteroidaceae bacterium
AAGTCTATTCACTGCAATATCTAAAGACTCTCATACGGCTGGAGACAGAGTGCCCGCACGTACGCATTCCGGAATCGTTCAATATCCAACGATTTTTGCAAATAGTCGATACCCTGATGTACATCCATTGGAAGATGTACCCCGATTCGAAACAGGGTGCCACAATGTGGTTCGATGTACACGACTACTATGCACAATACCCCCTCGACCCAATGTACTACACCATGCGCGACAGCCTCTATGCCAATATTAAGCAGAAACCCGACCAATCAGACATACGGCTGTTACACCGCCACGGCGATACCGCCTTAGCGCACAAATTGGCAGAGAACATTGTGCAATCGTCGGTCTACGATGCCCAACGACTTGAACTGGGACGCTACTGGAAAGACTATGATAGCAGTGCCGAGACGCTATTGGAATACATCGACATCTTCGAGGAGGTGCTTCGCGACACTGCCCTCGCCGACCAGGTGCGCCAGCGTGTCCGCTACCTTGCTCCCACGAAGGTGTGGTACGGCACCAACAAAGCACGGCTGACTGGTAAGGGACTAACTCGCAATCAAGACTGCACCAAAGAGCTGGCAAACAGTCATACCATCCTCACGCGCGAGGTAAAGCCAACGGTCAAAGCAGACTCTGGCAATTCACCTTACGGTCAGTACACCATACGGCTGACCATCACCCTCGACCGCCCAATGAGCCACCTCTACATCCGCTCGCCCTACGCCGCCTGCTTCGCATCTCATGGAGAAGTGCGTTTCGTGGCCTCCAGCACTGAGAAACTGAACAACATTAGTGTCAAATCGGTGGATGCCCGCCTGGGGGCTGTCGCCACGCAGTTTGTCGGCGCACCCGACTGTCTTGACATATACATCAAGAGCCTCCCTTCCGGCACCCACACGCTAGAATACACCGTCACCACCGACCGCACAGGACGTTTCCACCTGCCACCCGCCACGGTGCAATGCCTAGCCCTCCCATGGCATGAGGCTAAGAAAGGACTGCTCCAGGCCGCCACAGAGGCTGAGACGATACGGCGGTAGATAAAAGTCGGAGTAATCGGAATTATCGGAGTGGTCGGAATAATCAGAATAATCCGACCACTCTAATTACCACGATAAAGCACTATCTCATAGCACTATCCACCCCATCGCCCAATTGCTGACAACAGCGGTGGAAAAAAGGTGCTTTTTTTTCGCAAACAAGGTACTGATATGTCAAAAAAATTTCGTATTTTTGCAATTTATTATTGACTAAATATTCTGTACCTAAAAATGAGTGATACAACACAAAAGAACGACTACAGTGCGAGTAACATTACCGTATTAGAAGGCCTTGAGGCCGTACGCGTCCGCCCTGCCATGTACATCGGCGACGTGAACTTCCGTGGACTACACCATCTGGTGTACGAGGTGGTGGACAACTCCATCGACGAGGCATTGGCTGGATTCTGCAACAAAATATACGTCAGCATCAACGAGGATAACAGCATCACTGTGGAGGATAATGGTCGTGGTATTCCCGTGGACATGCACGAAAAGGAACACCGCTCGGCCCTCGAAGTGGTTATGACCGTGCTACACGCCGGCGGCAAGTTCGACAAGGGCTCCTACAAGGTGTCTGGCGGTCTGCACGGCGTGGGCGTGAGCTGCGTCAACGCCCTCAGCGAGCACATGATTGTCAACGTTTACCGTGGAGGCAAGACCTACCAACAGGAATACAGCAAAGGCAAGCCCCTTTATCCCGTCAAGGAGATTGGAACCGCCGACAAGACTGGCACACGCATCACCTTCCACCCCGACGGCACTATCTTCACCACCACTGAATATGACTACAACACCCTGCTGGAGCGTATGCGCGAATTGGCATACCTCAACAAGGGCATCGACATCACCATCGAGGACAAACGCCCATTGTCCGACGGCACGTTCCAAAGCAAGCACTTCTACAGCGAAAACGGCCTACGCGACTTTATCGCCTACCTCGACGAGAACCGCGAGAAGCTCATGCCCGAAGCTATCTATATCGAGGGCGAGCGCAACGGCATTCCCATTGAGATTGCCATGCAGTATAACAATACCTACAACGAGAACATCCACAGCTATGTTAACAACATCAACACCCACGAGGGCGGCACTCATCTTTCTGGCTTCCGCAGTGGTCTGACCCGCACACTGAAAGCCTATGCCGACAAGAGCGGCATGTTGGCGAAGGCCAAGGTAGACATCAGCGGCGACGACTTCCGCGAAGGGCTGACCGCCATCATCAGCGTCAAAGTGGCAGAGCCTCAGTTCGAAGGGCAGACCAAGACCAAGTTGGGCAACAACGAAGTGCGCAGCGCAGTGGATAGCGCGGTGAGCGAGATGCTGGAGAACTACCTCGAGGAGCACCCCAACGAGGCCAAGACCATTGTGGAGAAGGTAATCCTGGCTGCCCGCGCCCGACAGGCAGCGCGCAAGGCCCGCGAAATGGTTCAGCGCGGCACTGTGTTCAGCAGTGCCGGACTGCCCGGCAAACTGGCCGACTGCCAGGATGGCGACCCATCGATGTGTGAGATATACTTTGTCGAGGGTGACTCAGCAGGTGGAAGTGCCAAACAGGGCCGCGACCGCCGCTACCAGGCCATCCTGCCCTTGAGGGGTAAAATCCTCAACGTGGAGAAAGCCATGCGCCACCGCGCCTTCGAGAGCGAGGAAATCCGCAACATATACACAGCACTTGGCGTGACCGTAGGCACCCCCGAAGACAGCCAAGCCCTTAACCTCAGCAAACTGCGTTACCATAAGGTCATCATTATGACCGATGCCGATGTTGACGGCGCACATATCGACACTCTGATGCTGACATTCTTCTTCCGCTACATGCCCGAACTGATTGAGAATGGATACGTCTACCTTGCCACCCCACCGCTCTATCTAGTAAAGAAGGGCAACA
Source organism: uncultured Bacteroidaceae bacterium (assembly GCA_964616965.1). Taxonomy (GTDB): domain Bacteria; phylum Bacteroidota; class Bacteroidia; order Bacteroidales; family P3; genus Colimorpha. Next base: position 6,574 of record CAZTVH010000103.1, read on the forward strand.
AAAGCTACTACTGCTGGAGCGAGGAGGAACGCGAGCAGGCCATGATTGCCGTGGGCGACAAAGGTGTGCATGTGCAACGTTACAAAGGTCTTGGTGAGATGAACCCCGAACAGCTGTGGGAGACCACCATGGACCCAGAGAACCGCCAGTTGCGCCAAGTCACCATCGAGAATGCAGCCTCTGCCGACCGCGTTTTCTCCATGCTCATGGGCGACGACGTACCACCCCGCCGCGAATTCATCGAGCGCAACGCCACCTACGCCACCATCGATGCTTAACCCCTCTAGTCTGACTAGTGTCACTAGTAGGACTAGGATTACTAGTCAGACTAGAATAAATAATACCACTATGGATAAAAGAAACCTCTTACTTATCAGCAACAGCACCATGCGCGGTGAGGCTTACCTCGGCTGGTGCAAGGACATGATTGCCGACTTCTGCCGTCGGCACAATGTGAAACGCGTACTCTTCGTGCCATACGCCGGCGTAAGTCTGGCCGAAGGCGGCCTGACCAAGAGCTACGATGCCTATGAAGCAAAGGTAGCCAAGGTCTACGCCGAGTTTGGCGTGAAACTCACCAGCGTGCACCACAAGGCTCTGCCCATCAATGCCGTCTATGACACCGACTGCGTGGCCGTGGGCGGTGGCAACACCTTCCACCTAGTACGCCAACTGCAACGCACTGGCCTGATGCAGGCCATCCGCCAGCGTGCCTTCGACGGCATGCCCTACATGGGCTGGAGCGCAGGCAGCAACGTGGCCGGCCCTACCCTCTGCACCACCAACGACATGCCCATCGTCATGCCCGACTCATTCGACTGCATGGGTCTCGTCCCCTTCCAAATCAACCCCCACTACACCGATTTCTTCGACCCCAAGCACGGTGGTGAGACACGCGACGACCGTCTAAAAGAGTACATCATGGTCAACCCCAAGGCCACCGTCGCCGCCATCCGCGAGGCAACCGCCCTGCTGCTTGAGAATGGCAACCTCTCCCTCATTGGCAAGCCTAACAAGATGAAAGTCTTCAAGACCAACATCGCCAACACGCAAGAGCTCCCCCTCGATGCCGACATCAATTTCCTTTTAAAAGCATAGCCTTATGAAATGGTTTTTCAAATGCTTTAAGCAGTACGCCGACTTCAGCGGTCGTGCCCGCCGGAAAGAATACTGGTGGTTTGTAGTAATCAACTTCATCATCATGATAGCATTGATGATAGG
>CAZTVH010000104.1:0-7748 GCA_964616965.1 uncultured Bacteroidaceae bacterium
AGTTTCCGGCTTCTCACGGTGGCAATCACGGCGAGAGAGCTGATGCCCATGACCATGAAGAAGGTGAGCAGGAAGTCGATGCCCCGCATGGCCACGGGGAAGGCCGACACGACAAAGTTGTCGCCCATCTTCACGAGACCGAACTCCTGCTGCAGCAGGCAGATGATGAAGCCAATCAGCAGTCCCGCCACCACGCCGATGGCCGAAATCATCACTCCCTCAATTCTGAATATGCGGCGTACCTGACTTTGCTCCATACCCATGCTGCGGAGGGTGCCGATGTCGTGTTTTTTGTCCAGCACCAGCAGTGTCAGCGAGGCTGCCAGATTGAGGGTGGCAATGAGGACTATGAGTGCCAGTATGAGGTATATGCCCAGCCGCTCGCTGCGGAACACTTTGTAGTAGATGGGCTGCTGCTGAAAGCGGTCCTTGACGGTGTAGTCGTTGCCCAACAACGCTTGCACTGAGGCTTGCACATTGGCTTTGCCTTTGGCGCGGAGCGAGGGTTGCAGGGCAATGGCGAGGGCCGTACACTCGTCGTCGGCATAGTCCATCAGCTGTCGCACAAAGGCGATGTCGGCCACGACGTAGCGGTTGTCGATGTCCTGCTGTATGTAGAAGTTGCCGCCCGGCATGGCGTAGGCGGTGTTGAGGGCCTGCTCCATAGTCATGCCGAGGGCGGTGCCACGCTTGGGGATGTGTACTGCCACCGGCACGTTGGAGGCTTCGCGAATGCCCAAGTTGTAGTACACCTCGGCCCCGAACAGGAGGAAATAAGTGGTTGATGAGTGTGTGAATGTGTGAGTGTGTGGATGTGTGAGTGTGGCTGTGTCGTTCTCGTATTCGGGCATTTCTGCGTTGGCACATCCATTGTCATTTTTTATTTTCAGTCCGTAGACACCTTCGTAGAGGATGGTGTCCAGTCCCGACACCTTGGGGTACTCTCCGTCCACTCCGCGCAAGGCCACGATGGCTTGGTTGTGGCGGTAGGTAATCCATGCGTTCTCCTCCACCATCTGCGACATGGCGGCAATGCCCGGCAGCTGTTGCAGGCGTGCCATGTCGATGTCGGCAGTGTGGAATGTCTTGCCCTTGGCGGGCTGCACCAGCAGTTCGGGGTCGAAGGAGTTGAAGAGGCTTTGCGTGAGTATGCCTATGCCGTTGTACACGCTCAACACCACAATCAGTGCCGCCGTGCTGACGGCGATGCCCACAAGCGAAATCCAGGAAATGATATTGATGACCGTCTTCTGCTTGCGCGAGAAGAAATAGCGCCATGCCACCAAGGCGGTCAGGGGGAAGGGTTTGTGCCGTTGCCCGAAAATCCGCTGGATTTTCTTTCCTCTCACGATGGGTGCCAATTGTGGTTATTGTTTCAGCAGCTGCTCGATATGCTCCACATAGTCGAGCGAGTCGTCTAGGTAGTAGTCCAGCTGCGGTATGATGCGTAGCTGCTTGCCCACACGGTTGCCCAGCCGTCGGCGTATGTCGCCACTATGGGTGAGAATGGCATCGATGATGGCCTGTTTGGTGGCAGGCTCTTCGGGATGGCCCTTATAGGCGGGAACGGTGCCGATAGGCATTATGCTGACATGCACGCGGGCTATGGAAAGGTCGGGCGTGATGCGCACACTGGTGACGGTGATGAGGGAGTTGCCCAGCGCGGGCTTCATCTCACGCAGGAATATGTCGCCCAGTTCCTGTTGTATCAGGCGCGAAATCTTCTGTTGGCGGGTGCTGTCCATATCATATGTTTGTTACCATCTCCAGCCTACGCGGATGGGGATAAAGACCGTCTGCTGCTCCAGCACGATGCCCACTTCCACAAACAGGCTGTGGTAGTTGCGGTCCATCTGCTGCAGGGCGTGGTCGTAGAACCAGTTCAATCCGCCATACACCTCCAGATAGGGGCTGATGGTGTTGCCATAGTTGCCAGGGTTCATCAGGAAGCTGCCTCCCACGCGGGCTCCCACCATCGGGGCCCAGGTGTCGCCCACAGGGCGGAAGTCCATGTCGATAAAACCATGAGCCATCTGGCTGGCCGTATAGCCCATGTTGCCCTTGAAGCGGGGATAGCAGTAGGCGTAGCCCAGACCGCCGCCGAGGAAGAAGTCCTGACTGATATTGACACCTGCCATCAGGTTCAGCCCTGCCGCCTCCTCGTGCAGATTGAGGCGGTAGCCAACGGGGCTGTCATCGGGGTTGGTACCCTCTATCTCGGGCTGGCCGTAGTTGCCCACGTTGTGGAGGTAGCCTGCCTCCACCTTAAACATAAATTCCACGTTGGGTTTGTCCTGTGTGTACTGGGCCATCGCCGCTTGGGCACCCAGCAACATAACTACCAATAATACAGTTCTTATATTCTTCATTGTACAATAATTTGCGACTGCAAAGATACGTAATTATTTTTGATTATCGCCACATAACTTCCCGCAGGTAGATTGTGCCGCACCGTGTCGCCATTGTTCAATCCCTTGGCTGATAGTACTTTCTTGCCAGAACTATCGTATATGGCGAGGTCAAATTTTTTCTCGCAGCCCTTCACCTCCACAGTGAATTGCGTATGTCCGGGGTTAGGGAATAGGAGCAGTTGCGCTCCCCTCTCTTCGTCAACCGGCTGGGGGGTGATGCCCACGAGGTTGGTGTCCGCCACCGCTAGGGCATACTGTCCGATGTAGAGCGGGGTGGTGAAATAGCCGGCACTCACATTGCTGGTGGCAGTACGTTTGCGCGACACCATCTGCCACGGATGTCGGGAGTCGAGACGGTACACCACGCACAGCGAGTCGAGCGTGGCGCGCTTGTCGTAGAACCCCATGTCGATACACGATGCCCCTTCCGTGCCGTTGGACCCCATGTTGTACAGCAGGCGGATGTTGATGGCGGGGTCCCACGGAGCTGTGTGCACCTCCCAGTAGTGGTCTGACATTCGCACGATGCCCTCCACCGTGTCGCCCGTAGGGTGGGTGAAGTGGTGGGTCACATGCACTTGGTGGTTGACGGGGGTGGCAGCGTCTGGGCTGACATACACCTTGCAGTAGGTGTTGTCTACTATGTAGTTGCCGGTGCCGTTTAATTTTACAGAATTGTGGGTGGCGGCATCAGAGATGAGGTTGTGGTAGTCCACCACTGCGAAAGCGGCCATAAAGGGGAGCGCGAAAGTCTGCGTGGCTACACTGTCGTCCACCGTCATCCACACATCTTGTTGTTGCTGTTGGTCGTTAGAGAAGAAGGTCACTGGCACCCGCTGCCCGTGGGCGTAGTGGTCGGTGCCACGCAGGCGTTGGCGCAATGTCAATGTGGCGTTGCCCGAGCCATCCACCTCCAGCCAATCGATGGTATAGTCAACAAAGCCGGGATGGAACACATGGAAGTCGAAAAAACCCTCCAAGTCCATGCCGCTGTATAGGCTCAGGCTGTCGCGCAGCCCCGCCGCGTCGATATTGCCGAAGGCACAGCGGTCAAACAGGCGGTTCATGCAGGCGTAGAACAGCGAGTCGCCCATCAGCCCCCGCAGCGAGTGCCACACCAGGGCCCCTTTGTCGTAGGTGGTGGAACCGTAGGTGTAGTAGGTCGACATACCCGACAGTGCACGATAGCCCCTGTCGGTCAGGTGGGTAGTGAGCAACACGTCGCGCAGCTTGTTGATATACATCTGTGTGGCGGTGGCGCGGTCGTACATCGCCTCTGCTGCCACCTCCTCGCAGAACGATGCCCCTCCCTCGTTAATCCACATATCCTCCTCCGAGGCACATGTCAACAGGTTGCCGAACCACGCGTGCCCCAGCTCGTGGCAGGTGGTCAGCTGGCAAGGGTCGTCGCTGACGGCAATGCAGGCATCCACCAACCCGATATTGTTCACATGCTCCATCGACCCCTTCGGTGTGGCAATATAGCCAATTCGGTCCCAACGGTAAGGCCCGAAGGCACGTTCGAACAGGGGAATCACATCCTCCAACACGTCAAACTTCTCATACACCTGTGCGCTGTCGCGCGACATATAGCCGATAAGGGCAGGGTAGGTGCCGTACAGACCCTCATACTCCCGCTCGATGGTGCGCCACGGAGCCGACGACACCGACACCAGATAGGTCGGTGTGGGGTGGTCGAGCGTCCACACACTAGTGGTGCTGCTGTCGGCATTGGTCACCTCCGACTGCCGCAGGCCGCCGCAGATGGCACGCCAGCCCGGTTGCGATGTCACCGTCAGGCGATAGGTGGCCTTATCGTAAAAATTGTCGCGGCAGGGAAACCACGCGCGACCAACCACATGGGGATGCATCATAAACGCAACTCCGAGATTGTAGTAGATGTTATTGTCCATGTGCAGGCCTCCCCATCCGTAGTTCTCCACGTAGCCGCCCGTCACATAGGGTACCGACACCACATGAGTGTCGCCCGCATGGCCGTCACTGAGGTGTACGGTCAGCAAGGCGTTGTCGCGGTCGTAGCTGAAACCGCGTGTCACTATGCCGTCGAGCATAACGGGCATGACCTGGTCGGCAATTAAGTCGAACGTCACCTGGTTGCAATTGCGAGTCAGCACGAAGGTGATTTCGGCTGTGCCCTGCACCTGCTTGTCCACCATGTTGCCCATATCGAGGGTAAGGTCATAGTGCAGCACATCCAAAGAGTCTGTCGCGACCGACTGCGCAACAGTCCTGCCTATCGGCAGGAGCATCCATAACAAAAGGAGTGAAAAGGCTAACTTTTTCATAAACAATAATTCTAGTAAGTCAAAACACAAAGTAGCGAAAACTTTTCGCCACTGCAAAGGTACGAATAATTATTGGATTACCAAAGTTTGGCTAGCAAAAGTGGCTGCACAGCCCCATTGAAGCGCACCAACACAAATCCTTTCTTGTTTCGGGAGATGCCCCTTCGGGGTGATATATGAATAACGCCGTACAAGCCGCAGGCGCAGTGCGATGGTTGTCCAGAGCAATGAGGTGCGTCCCGATAGCGACGCGGCACGCCCCCCCGTAAATAAAGCCATCCATCTCTCTTTTCAGTACCCCCATACCCCTATTTCCTGCCCCGACACCCATTCCTGCCGCTTCTTGCAGCTTCCTATTTTGTACTATCGATTACTGCTTCTTGCGAACGCCTTCTCCACTCCCGTAGCGGAGAGGGAGCAGAGAGGGAGCGAACTTCGATTGAAGAACGGAGGGAGGTGTGTATGATCTTGAAAATGCTTGACGGATTATTGCTGGTTAAACAGGTTGGTTTGTCATAGTTCGGTGGACTCATGGCTATCAGACATGGGGATTTGGAATCGTGTTTGTGTTTGTGTGGGTAGTGGTAATAATCATCATGGTTTTTGTTCTCCATAAATAGCGATTGTTATGGGCTGACGATAGTTTTTGGGGGTAAAAAACCGAGGGGTAGGATTTGTATGAGAGATTTTTTTGTATTATATAAGATACGAATATTCAATGATTTTACTTGTTTTGTGGAGAGAAACAAGAAAAAAATATTTGTGGAATAAAAAAAAGGTTGTACTTTTGCAAAGTGATATTAAAATGATATTACTTTAAAACATCAATCTAAACGGACACAAAAACAATAATAAAATGGAGACAAAAGAATTTACTCGTAAGATGAAAGGAGTCAACAATGGCTTCCTGCATTTGTTTGTCAATCTGCTGCTGTTGGCGGCTATCGTGTTTGGCACCATGGGCCTGGTGATGGTGGCGGGCGACGGCTTTGCCGTTCCTTTTTGCATCCTGATGTGCTTCATCTATATCCTGCAGTGCATCGGGTTTATGGTCATCCAGCCTAACCAGAGCCGGGTGCTGACGTTCTTCGGCAAGTATCGCGGCACGGTGGTGGACAACGGTTTCTTCTGGGTAAACCCGTTCTATGGCAAGCGTCGCCTCTCACTGCGTGCCCGCAACATGGACGTGGCCCCCATCAAGGTTAACGACAAGAACGGCAACCCTATCATGATTGGCTTGGTGCTGGTGTGGAAGATTAAGGACACCTACAAGGCCTGCTTCGACATTGAGGTGGAGGACACCACCATCACGCAGAAGGACGGCACGAAGGTGACCACGCTGAAGGGCTACGACAACTTTGTGAATGTGCAGAGCGACGCGGCCCTGCGTAAGGTGGCCGGCCTGTATGCCTACGACAATATCGACAACAAGAACTCCGAGGAGGGGACCCTCCGCAGTGGCGGCGAGGAAATCAACGACCGTCTGGAAGAGGAACTGCGCAGCCGCCTGAGCATTGCCGGCATTGAGGTTATCGAAGCCCGCATCAACTACTTGGCTTACGCCGCCGAGATTGCCAGCGTGATGCTGCGCCGTCAGCAGGCCGATGCTATCATCTCCGCCCGCGAGAAGATTGTGGAGGGTGCCGTGAGCATGGTCGACTTGGCCCTAAAGAAACTCTCAGCCGACGGTATCGTGGAGCTGGACGAGGAGCGCAAGGCAGCTATGGTGAGCAACCTGCTGGTGGTGCTCTGCGCCGACGAGAGCGCGAGCCCGGTGATTAACACGGGTACATTGTACAATTAACAAATGTAGGGGCGTACCCCCGTGTACGCCCCCTCAAAAAAAGACAGACATGAGTAGCAGAATAGTTTATGCGGCTGTGGCCATGATGGCGATGGCACTGGTGTGTGGCTGTGCGGGTCGCGCCGACAAGGAGGCCGAAGAGGATGTGCTGACTTTCGAGCAGGCAAAGGCGGCGGAGCCTTCGCTGGTGTCGACTGACGAGGTTATAGCTCTAGTGAAGAGCGACACGACGCACAAGAAGGTGGTGTATTGGTTCAACATATTATGCAAGCCTTGCCGCCATCATCTGCAGCATGAGATTGCCGAGATGTATGCCAGCCACGACACCGCCGAGTGGCACATCTATCTGGTGGCAGGATTGAACGGGTTGCACCACTCAGAGCCCGATGCCGAGGGGAACTTGGTGGAAGATGCCGAGGAGAATATCAGACATTTTGCCAAGGAGTATCGCGAGCTGCTGCCGTCGCTGGGGTTTGACATGAAGGATGTGTATCTGCACTACGACCCAGTGCTGGAGAGTTCGAAGGCCTATAAGGAGAAGTACCCCGAAGGCGGTTACTTCAGCCAACTGGCCAACGCGATGTTCCACTCCGATGTAGCTTTCCGCTGCGAACATGATGGTGTGCCTCAGCTCTTTGTGGCCGACCGCACAGGACTGTTGCTGACGGACTACTATATTTCAATCAATAAGGATAGGGACACGCTGGATGCCTATTATGTGCCAAACGACTATTACCAATTCGACATTGAGGATTTCAAGCACCACGACACAGTGGTAGGGGTGATGATGAAGTAAGAACTTTTCGAATTCGTTAATGTGTTAATTCGTAAATTCGTGAGTCTTTGACCACGCCAAGTACTAACACCTTAACACGTTCACAAAAATGATGACCATGCACAAACACACTTGGAAGTTCTATGCCTTGATATGGCTGATGTGGTCTGTAGGACAGTATGGGATGGATTGGGTTGCGGAACATGCCAAGGTTGGTTATACGATGTGGCCCATAATATGGTATCCTGTCGAGGCAACTGTTTTCACAGCCATTTGGTGGCTAATCGAGGAGAAACCATTTAGAAAGAAAAAATGAAAAAGAGTTTTGCACTGAGGGTTGATGCCGAGGTATACGAGGCTATCGAGCGGTGGGCTGCGGACGAGTTCCGCAGCACCAACGGGCAGATAGAATGGATTCTGTCCGAAGCCCTCAAACGTGCCAAACGCACCCC
>CAZTVH010000105.1:0-7660 GCA_964616965.1 uncultured Bacteroidaceae bacterium
ATTTCGCGAAGCGGGGGAAAAATTCACCCCCGCCTGCGGCGGAAATCCGGAAATCCTGATTTCGCGGAGCGGGTGATATACAACCCCTATTGCTGCGTGTGCCATGATATAAGTGTTGAATTTAATCAGTAAGTGAAATATTTTTTGTACATTTGCATCTTTAACGTTGCGTAGAGAAATGACGCAATGTGTTTTTAAACAGAATAATGTGTAAAAAAGACAAGGTTACAAATGGAAAAAAAGGATTTTAAGCAACAGTTTGTGGCTTATTTGCTGTTGGTGTTGGGGAGTGCGCTCTTTGCTGTGGGCGACGTGATGTTTGTGAATCCCTATCTGATGGCACCAGGCGGTACATACGGTCTGTCGAACGTATTGAACACGATGTGGCCGTGGAAGATTGCCTTCTACGCCATCTGTATGGACATTCCGCTGTTGATAATAGGCACCCTGATTTTGGGGCCCAAGTTTGGTGTGAAGACGGTAGTGTCTACGATACTGATATTTGTATTCACCCTCTTGTTGGAGTCGGTGTGGGGATATAACCCCGTTATCCATGACGGCAGTATCGTGGCCAGCCCGATAGAAGGGCGGAACATGGTGGAGATACTCAACAACGGCGGTTGGTTTGAGCCAGACTACTTCCTCAATACGGTGGTGGCAGGCCTCATTTATGGTGTGGCTATCGGCTTGATATTCCGTTCGGGTGCCACAAGTGGCGGCAGCGACATAATATCTATGATACTGCACAAATACACCAAGATTTCGCTCGGCACGCTGGTGCTGATTGTCGACAGCTGCATCACGCTCACTACCTTTATCGCCTTTGGCGACATTCGCCTGCCTATCTATTCCATCATTCTCATCTTTATTGAGAGTAAGGTAATCGATTTGGTAGTGGACGGCACCAAGAGCTATAAGACGGCATTTATCGTCACCGATAAGTTGGAGGAGGTGAAGAACTATATCCTCAACGATATGCACCGTGGCGGCACCTGCATCACGGGCGAAGGCCTCTACAATGGCACTGAACGTAAGATGATTTATGTGACGATGGAGCGTGCCGACTTTGTGAAGCTGCGTGCCAACCTGCGCCGCCTTGACCCGATGGCGTTTGTGAACGTCATCGAGAGTTCGGAGATTATGGGCAAGGGCTTTAAGGCTTTGCCAGTTGAGGAGTAAAACGGTAAAAGCTATTGGCCTCAGACATAGGCTGCACTAGCGTATCATCCTTTTTTAGTTGTTACTTTTCGCATGAAGGTATTACAGCTTTGCAACAAGCCACCCTATCCGTCTGTAGACGGAGGTACATTGGCCATGAACAGCGTCACGCAAGGGCTGTTGGAGGCGGGGTGTGAGGTGAGGGTATTGTCGTTGTGCAGCGACAAGCACCCAGTGTTGGAGAGCCGCATGACCGAGGAGTACCGTCGTGCCACCCGTTTTGAGGCGGTACATATTGACTTGGGCATTCACCCGTTGGATGCAGGACTGGCGGTGTTGTGTGGCGAGTCGTACCATGTGAAGCGGTTCATCAGCAAGGAGTTTGCAAGAAGGCTCGCACAAGTGTTGGAGGAGGAACAGTTTGACGTGGTACATGTGGAGAGCATTTTTATGACACCGTATGTGCCTATTGTTCGTGAGCATAGTAGTGCGAAGGTGGTGCTGAGGGCGCACAACGTGGAGCATACGATATGGAGCCGTGTGGCGCAGAGCGAGCGTAACCCGTTAAAACGTTGGTATTTGAAGCACCTGTCGCTGACTTTGGGTGCGTATGAGAGGGAGCATTTGAATGATTATGACGGGGTGGTGTGTATTACCGAAAACGATGAGCGTCAGATGCGTGTGATGGGGTGTCGGAAGCCCATGCTGTCGATGCCTTTCGGTGTGATGCCCGAGGCGGTTGCGGGGGTGGAAGAGGAGCCCGATTCGCTATTCCATATAGGGTCGATGGACTGGATGCCCAATTTGGAGGGTGTGAAGTGGTTTTTGAAGCAAGTGTGGCCTAAGGTGCATGAGCGGATGCCCCAGTTGACGCTGTATTTGGCAGGGCGCAAGATGCCAGAGGAGCTTATGCGACTTGAGACGGAGGGGGTAAGAGTGTTGGGCGAGGTGCCAGATGCGGCATACTTCATTGCGAGCAAGCAAATTAACGTGGTGCCTCTGCTGAGTGGTAGCGGCATACGCGTGAAGATAATAGAGGCCATGTCGGTAGGCAAGGCGGTGGTGACTACCACAGTGGGAGCCGAGGGCATTGGATGTAAGGACGGCAAGGATGTGCTGATTGCCGACACGCCAGAGCAGTTTGTGGAACAACTGCAAAGGTGCGTCGACAACCCCGACTTCCGTCAGCAGATAGGCAGTAGTGCTGCCCGTCTGATAGCCGAGCAGTATGGCAACGAACAGCTGACTCGGCAGCTGTTGAAGTTTTATGACAAGATATTAAACCACGATTAGAATATGAGAAACCGTTTTGTTTTCAATCATTCAGGCCTGGGCGGCATGCGTTGGCTGGTGGCCGTAGTGTTTTTTGTAGTGATGCTGGGTGGGGTGGCACAGGCACAAGTGTCTATCCCCGGCACAAAGGTGAAGTTTACGTTTCCCAGCAAATGGAAGTACTTGAACACCGAAAAGGTGGATGCCAACACACAGAGGTATCTCTACTATTACACCGACAAGGTGGTTGCCGCCAAGGGCGACACGACGTTGCCCTTTTTGCGCATCTATGTGCGGAAAAACTACACTGCACCCATCTTCGACTTTGTCTTTGACCGCTATAGCAAAGAGCCCTACCAATCGTTGAGCGACTACAGTGAGGGTTTGGGTCTGCCCAAGTCGGGCGGCATGGGCTATGTGGGGGCCTACACGAATGTGCAGGATAAGAAAGACTACCAGTTTAGGATGGTCTATTTCAAGGTGCAGAACACGGTGGTGGAGTTCCGACTGGAGACCACCCGTGCCACCTATTCGCAGATGGAAAAGGAGTTTATCGCCATATTGAAGAGTTTGACCTTCTAGCCTCATGAAAAGACTGGTGTTATTGCTGTTGGCGGTGTTTGTCGCAGAGGTGGCGGTAGGACAGGACGACTCGGTGCTGTCGGTCTATCGCGACCGGTATGTGCAGATGAGTAAGGAGTATGCGAAGAATCCTGACAATGTGGCTAACTTAATGGATATGGCGGAGTTCTATTCGCAGACGGACAATCCTTACTATAGTCTCACGCTTGCAGCGCAATATGCCAAACGCAGCGAGGTTCTCTATACGGCGTGGGTGCAAGACAAAGGACGCTACCGCGATATGCAGAAACTTATCCGCAAGGGGATTACGATACCAGTCATACGTCAGCTGAGAAAGGATATAGAGGCACAGGCTGTGCTGTATGTGCGCTCGCATGTGCCACAGATGGATAGGGCAGAGGCCACGGCATTCCTCGAAGCGTTTGCTGAGAATAGCGAGATTGCGAAGCGACTGCAGGCGAAAGCCCTTTCGGATGCCTATAGTGAGGCCAGCAACGAAAACACGATAAAAGGCTACAGCTCCATCATTTTGGCGCACCCCAACACGGCAGAAGCGGAGGCCGCAAAGACAGAGTTGGAGCGGCTGTTGCCGAGGTATATGTCTCAGTTTGAGAATGAGGCTGCAGTCGATTCTGCCACGGCAACCCTTCCATCCAATTCGACAATCCGTCAGGCAGCAATGCGGCAGAAGAGTAGGATAGCCTTTTGGGAGGCGTGCCGTGTGGGCAGCGAGAAGGCGTTTGTGCGCTATTTGGAACGTTTTCCCCGTGGCGACTACTATATGGAGGCATTGGACAGGCTGCAGCAGTTGCGCAAGGACGATTATAAGACGCTGACAACCCCTGAAGAGTTGGCAGAATATGCCAAAGAGCATAGCGACGATCCGTTGGCGGACTCGGCACTGGCCAAGTTGCGCCATATGGTGACGCGCGAGCGTAGCCAGCGTGCCGCGCAGATATACCTCGCTCAGTTCCCCCTCGACGAAGAGTATTCCGACGTGTATAGGTGCTATTACGAGTGGTATGCGGAGGAGGGCAATGGCGAGCCCATACGTTCGTTTGCGGCGGCACACCCGGACTATCCATATAGGTTGGCATGGAGTTCTGACCTGGCACGGGCATCTATTATTGACTCGGTAGACCTCACGCAGCCATTCCAAGAAGCAGACTATGACAATATGGAGACAAACATACGCCTGCTCATGGGGCGCAAGGTGGCGTTTGTGGCATTGCAACGCATATTGCAGCAGCAGATAGCCAAGAAGGATTGGAAGGCGGCTCGCAGCCGAATGCAGAAGTTTGACCTCTGCTTTGAAGATGTCAGTAGTGGCGAATATGCCGAGCTGGATGCACTGCTTGCCACTAGTGGGGCCATTGCCTCTCGTTTCGAATTGACACTAAAAGGTGTTTCGCATATTGTGGTACACCCCGCAGAAGGGACGCTGTACTATAACGTGGACAGCAATTCGACAGTGGGCTATGCCCGACGGACAGGCACAGGCAAGAATGTCAAGTGGCAGCATGTTGGCCATGTACATGTTGAAGGATGTGACTCACATGCTGTGCCATATTGTTTTTACGACGAGGGCCGCAAGGTGATGCTGGGCATAGAAGGGGATATTTGGTCGGCAGAGGTTGTGTCGGATAGTCTTTGGAGGATACTCGAACATTTCGACTCACCCATCAACACACCCTATACCGAACGGGATGCCTATGTGCTTGAGGACAACTCTGGGATGCTCCTTGTCTCCGACCGACCAGGCGGCATGAATGTGCAGCGTTCGGGCAGCTACTATCATGGCGACTACGCCCCGGCTTTCGACATCTATTACATTCCGTTCTCGGGCTCCCATCGTAAAGAGGCAATCAATTTGGGACTGGGAGTCAACACGCCCTATTGTGAACACAGCCCCATCCTCAGCCGTAATATGCGTACGCTTTACTACGTCACTGATGCCAGCGGATTGGGCTATGGCGACATATACCGAGTGACCCGTACCGACATCATGGACTGGAGCAATTGGTCTAAGCCGGTCAATATGGGGGTAGGAGTGAATGGTGCCTTCGGCGAGGCATCGCTTAGTTTCGGCCAGGGAGAGAAACGCATATATTACCTTTCGGGCACCCGCCCAGAGACCATGGACTGTCGTAGCTTTGCCACAGAACACGACACAGCCGACTGCCGGCATAAGGTGACAATAGATATGTCGGACATTGTGGATGTGTTGCGTAATGTCAGGTTGGTCGAGACGAGGCATCAGGGAACTGCTCTCAGTTTTGATTATAATCAGATTGACACCCTTCAGGATTTCACGCTCTATTGTGGCATGTCGTATGCCTTGATAGTTGAGGCTGACTGGGTGTACGTCCCCACGCTAATAATAGCAGATGACAGTCAGAACAACGGGGTTCAAGGATATACGTTGGAACAGTTGAAAGAGCCCGTCCCGCTTCCGTTGACGGAGTTTTATGACAATACTGCCCAGATGCTGCCTCTTGCCAAGAAGGAGTTGGCGGCACTTGCCCACTTCATGCAACAGCATGCCAGATGTCAGATAGAGCTATTGGTGCACGCTAAAGGAGCCGACGACAATGTGGCCTACGATTTGTCGCTCCAGCGAGCCACGGCTATACGCAATTATTTGGTTGGAAGCGGCATCGATGTTGGGCGTATTCATCTTTCGGCCTATGGCAATGTGGCCTATAAGCAGGGCCTTTCGCCATTGCCAGTGGCAGTGAGATTTCTTTGTAAATGAAAGTCGCAGAATTGGAGCTGGTTTGGCTTTTTTTTAGAAAAAAGATTGTTAGTTCGAAAAAAAAGTGTATCTTTGCCATTTGTTAGTTGTAGCATTTAAGGGACAATGGAACAGCATAAAACTATAGTATTTGAGGAACATACATTGCATTATCGTGATGAAGGAAGAGAGCACGAACAGACGTTAGTCTTGCTTCACGGCTATCTTCAAAATCTCGATATATGGAGTTCGTATGTTCTTTCGTTTATGAGGACCATGCATGTTATTACCATTGACCTTCCCGGACATGGCTACAGCGAATGTTTCTACGAGGTACACACGATGGACTTTATGGCTCGCGCTGTGAAGGCAGTGCTCGACGATGCGCATGTGGAACAGTGCATCATGGTTGGTCACTCGATGGGAGGCTATGTGGCTCTCGCCTTTGCCGACCTTTACCCTCACCGTCTTAGAGGGTTGGGATTATTGCACTCACATGCCTTGCCAGACAGCGAAGGTGCTATTGAGAGGCGCATGGCGACATGCGAGCAGGTCTGTCAGAACCGTGCCAGCTACATTGTCAGTTTCATTCCGTCGCTATTTGATGTGTCTAAGCGCGAGGTGATGAATCAGGAGATAAAAGACATCCAAGACCAGTGTCTGGAGACCAAGGCGGAGAGTATAATTGCAGCACAGCGCGGCATGGCGAAGCGTCCGTCGCGTCTGCATGTGCTACAACAATTAGAGGTTCCCACTCTCTTTATCTATGGCAAAAACGACCCCCGCATCTCGGTGGAGGTGGCTTTGGCCCAAGCAATGGTGGCCCGCCATGCCGAGATACTGCTGCTCGACAACGTGGCACACATGTCGCACATTGAGGAAAGAGACTATGTGCGCCCTCGTTTGGCAAACTTTGTCACTACTTGTTATCTATAGCCTTTTTTGCTTACTGGTATAGTCTGAAAACCAGCTTGACTGGTAAGGGGATAGCCATGTGATTTAACATTTGTTTATTCATCTGTAATACAGTAGTGTGCAGGTAAAAAGGAGCTTGTGGAATAAAAAAAAATTTTTTTTATCAAAAAAAGGTTGTACATTTGTTGTCACAAATAAAAACTCAATGTTTAATATAATTAATTAAATACCATGAAAGTAAACGAAATTATGGCTAACCTGGAAGCCAAACATCCGGGCGAAAACGAGTACTTACAGGCTGTACGCGAGGTCTTGGAGACCATCGAGGAAGAATACAACAAGCACCCCGAGTTTGAGGCTGCTAAGATTGTCGAGCGCATTGTTGAGCCCGACCGCATCTTCAAATTCCGCGTTGTGTGGGTTGATGATAAGGGTCAGACCCAGGTTAACCTCGGCTATCGCGTGCAGTACAACGCTGCCCTCGGTGCATACAAAGGCGGTCTCCGCTTCCACCCCAAGGTCAACGAGTCGATGCTGAAGTTCCTCGGTTTCGAGCAGATTTTCAAGAACAGCCTGACCAACCTGCCTCTCGGCGGTGGTAAGGGTGGTGCCGACTTCGACCCCACTGGAAAGAGTGATGCCGAAATCATGCGCTTCTGCCAGGCTTTCGTTTATGAACTCTGGCGCAACATTGGCCCCGATCAGGACAGCCCCGCTGGTGACGTAGGCGTTGGCGGTCGCGAAATTGGCTACATGTACGGTATGTACAAGAAACTGGCTCGCGAGCACAGCACTGGCGCTCTCACTGGTAAGAGCTATGGCTGGGGTGGTTCCCTCATCCGTCCCGAGGCTACCGGTTTCGGTGCCATGTACTATGTGAAACACATGGTCGAGGAGAAGGGTGACACCATGCAGGGTAAGAAAATCACTCTCTCTGGCTTCGGCAACGTGGCTTGGGGTGCTGCTACCAAGGCTGTCGAGCTCGGCGCTAAGGTTGTC